>NZ_JAHWLU010000009.1:0-77970 GCF_022134725.1 Buttiauxella sp. S19-1 | reverse complement strand
CCATTTTGGCTGGTTTACCCGTGTGCTGGTTGATGGGGAGGATCGCCTGCCGGAATTGCGCCGCCATATTGCGAAGTTTGGCCTGCTGACCGAAGATGCCGCGCAAACCGATCCGCAGCATTCCGATCCGTCTTGGGTGAAAACCTGGCGTCACATCAAGCCGATTATGGACCATTTCCCGCAATTCCTGCCAAACCCGTATTTGCAGTATTACCTGATGCCAAACGACATCGTTGAGCATCAAAACCCGGACTACACCCGCGCTAACGAAGTGATGGATGGGCGCGAGAAGAAACTGTTTGCCGCCGCCGCCGAATATAAGCAAACCGGTATTTTGCCGGATGCCTTCCACGTTGGTGTGCACGGTGCGTTTATTGTTGATGTTGCCTGTTCGCTGGCCTTTGATTTACGCCAGCGCCACCTGGTGATTGTGGAAAACAAAGGTGCCATTGCCAACCTGCCATACGATGCCATGGTGGAAGTGCCTGCTTATATTACTTCCGAAGGGCCAGAACCGGTGCGCATGGGCGCGGTTCCGCTGTTCCACCAGACGTTGTTAATGCAGCAGTTAGCCTCAGAGCAGTTGCTGGTTGAAGCCACCATCGAAGGCAGCTACGAGAAGGCGTTACAGGCATTTACGCTTAACCGTACTGTGCCAACCATGCAGCATGCGAAAGCGATTCTCGACGATATGATTGAAGCCAATCGTGATTACTGGCCGCAATTGCAACAAGCCTGGAAAGATGGCGAAGCGGTGAAAGCGTAACTTTATCTAATATTTACGGCACACTTCGCAGCAGTGGATATGGTTGCTTGTCGGTTTGCTTAAAAACACCGACAATCCGTTAATCAATGACGATTCGGAGGCAACCATGTCCACCACTTTCTTCGTTGCGGGCGACTGGCTCGCAGAACATATTAATGATGAGAATATCCAGATTATTGATGCTCGCATGGCGCCTCCAGGCCAGGAGCATCGTGATCTCGCAGGTGAATACCGTGCAGGCCATCTGCCCGGTGCGGTATTTTTTGATATCGAAGCCCTTTCCGATCACACCAGTCCTCTGCCGCATATGATGCCGCGCCCTGAAGCCTTTGCTGTCGCCATGCGCGAGCTGGGTATCAGCCAGGATAAACATCTGATTGTTTACGATGAAGGTAACCTATTTTCCGCCCCACGCGCCTGGTGGATGCTGCGGACTTTTGGCGTTGAGAAAGTCTCGATTCTGGCCGGGGGGCTCGCCGACTGGCAGCGCGAAGAATTACCGCTGGAAAAAGGTGATGTTGAATTACCCGAAGGCGAGTTCGATGTGAATTTCGACCCACTAGTGATTAAACGTCTGACCGATGTGCTGCTGGTCAGCCATGAAGGCACCGCACAAATCGTCGATGCTCGCCCTGCCCCACGCTTTAATGCACAAATGGACGAGCCGCGTCCGGGTTTAAGACGCGGTCATATTCCGGGCGCCTTAAACGTGCCATGGAGTGATTTGGTAGAAAATGGTCAGTTGAAAACCACTGATGAGCTGAATGAAATTTTCATCCGCCAGGGTGTGAGTTTTGATAAACCGGTTATCGCCAGTTGCGGCTCAGGTGTCACTGCGGCGGTGGTCGTGTTGGCGTTAACGACGCTTGGCGTCAACGGTGTTTCTCTGTACGACGGCTCCTGGAGTGAATGGGGTGCCCGTTCTGATTTACCTGTCGAACCTGCACAATCACTGTAATGGACAACCGCCTGGCAGGCTTGCTCGAGCGCGGAGAGTCTTTAACCCGCGCTGAGTACCGTGTTCTTTCGCATTTGACCAACCATCCATTGCTGGTCGGCAAAATCACGGTTCGCGAACTTGCCCAGGCGACGTTTGTCTCCAGCGCGACCATTATGCGGCTGTGCCAGAAGCTTGGATTTAGCGGTTACAGCGAGTTTATCTGGCACTGTAAGCAACTGCTTTCCAATACACCGCATATTGCTCAACAACCCGCACCACCCGCAGGCGCCCTGCCGGTTTTATTCGATGAATTTGTGGCTAATTACCGGCAAACCTTTCGTTGGGTGACGCCCGAGCTAATGGCGCAATTCGCGGCGCTGTTACGCGAAAAAGAGAGTTTCTTTTTATACGGCGCGGGTTTTTCCTATCTGTTTGCCGAATATCTCACCAAGAAACTTCAGGTGCTGGGGAAAACTGCATTTATTTCCGGGCCAGGCGATAGCCGAGGCATTTTTCTGAGTAACGCGTCGAAGTATCAGGTGTTTATCGCCATTTCACGCAGCGGTGAAACCGAACAGGTACTGGATAAAGCGCGGATTGCACAGAATGTTGGGATGTCGATTGTGGCATTTACTCGCGCGTCGCCGAACAGTCTGTCCGAACTGGCGGATGTGCATTTTCAACTGTATGACGAGGCAGTCCACTATGCAGCAGAAGCTTCTGGGATCACCTCGTTTGAGTCGAATCTGTTGCTGTTAATGGATTTACTGCTGGCGCAGGCAATAAACTAAATATCAGTTTTACCTGCACCAGAATATTCTCGTTTAACTATTCAACTCAATAAGAACTCTACGCGCATGTGCAGCCTGCAGATATTTCGCTAATAATTCATACAATTCATCAAAGCTTATCTTTTCGTTGCAGCCTTCTTTGAGCAGCGTCCCGGCAATGATCATGGTTATTTTATGTTTTTTGGTAACGACGGCAATGGATCGAGAAAAACGCCCCAGTAAAGAAATGGGCAATTCCGCATCCTCGCGCATAATGAGATCCAAATAACAATTACTCTGAATCACTCGCATTGAAATATCTTCTATATCAACAAGCATGACAGGTTTATTGAGCTGTACACTCAAGATACTGTCATTGGACAAGGTAAATAGCGGTTGAAGCGTTTTCCTGTACATGGCCACAGAAGCAAGAGCAAAGAATAGTGAGAAGCCAGCTGTCCATGCCGCTACCTTTACTTGCGTTGAACCGGCAGCACCAGGGCCTGAAAAGATAAGAGATGTAACCCATGCAGCGATAATAAATAATACCATTGCAAATCCCCCCATAAACCAAACGTTTTTTTTGCCTAAGCGAAATGTCAGCGTTTCTTCTGGGGCGACGATTTGAGAGACGGCTTCCAACTCTTTGCGAATTTGCTCACCCTGTTCACCCAGTTCTTTTTTGAGAGCCTGTGTGAGTTGTTGACATAAGCCTTGAGGGTCTGCAAACCACTTATCCATATTATGATAGTCATGTTCACTGACTGGACGAGAAGCTTGTATGAGCAGTGCATCATCAACCTGCACATTCAGGGCCGCAATGCGTAAGCTTGTGGGTGGGTGACTGTCTAGTGGATGGGTGGTACTGTTTTCAAGCTGTGCTTTCGCATCAATAGTTTCTCTTGATTTCAGAGCTTCAAAGACTGTGGCAGCCAGATCGGGGTCGTTAAACTTCCCTTGATAAAGCCGATGAATTTGCTGGCTAATATCATCGCTCAATGCACAAATGCGCAGTAATGCGCTAGAAAACGCCTGCTCGCTACTGGCTTTTGCACCAACAGCATCGGCAGCATGCTCACGGATACGGCTCCAGTAATTAACCGTTTCGTCGAGATTCTTGAGGAAATAATTCCCGATATAAAGAGCAGGATAGATAACGATGTTATCTATCCATGAATTGCCCATCGCTTTAATAGCAACCTGTTCCAGACTATTTTGCAGGCCGCTGTACAGTGGTGTAAAACGCAAACTGTACTGGGTATCTTGCCCGGTAAAATGCCCCAGTTCATGGCCGACGACCGCAGCAATTTCATCTTCACTCATAAAGCGTGCGTAAGTGACAGGAAAATACAACGTATTACCGGTTAAATGCTCACCATCAACAAGCTGCACTGAATTAGCGGTAACATAAAAACACTCTTCCATACCCACAACGATATTATCCGGAATGACTGCATTAATTTTCGCAGCCAGTTCCCGAACCCATTGCCAGAGGCCAGCAGCCTGTTGTTCAGAAACATTATGTCCAATAACTAATGAAGGTGTGGGTTGGAACATGGCAAAACAATTTTTAATATTGATGAGACTTTTTATTAATATCCATAAAACACCTAATACCCCCATTCCAATCAGGGTAAGTAATTTATAACTCCCGGCATCCATTTCAAATGCAGAAACGATCCAGGCAATTTCTGAAAAGGCATAAAATATTATACTGAGACCACAAAAAACAATCTGCCCCAACATCATGAATGGGAATACTTTTCGGCAGCGGTTAAACATGATAACCAGTGTGTTCTGGGATTTTCTGGCAACAGTTGTACTATAGCGGCAGAGTGCCATCGCGGCACCACTGATAAATAAACTAAGCAGTGACGATATCAAACCTATTGTTGATAAAAAATGCCGTAAAGCCATTTCATTATAATCATAACCGTAATCTGAAGGCGAAACTCCATCATTCATCCGATACAGTTGGAAAAACCCATAAAGCGTAATTAACACTGGAATAACAAATATATACAAGAACCCTTTGTTTTTCATCACAACCATCCCGGTCATTGAAAATAAGAATATTAAACATTATAAAATAATATTGCTCGCAGGTAATTATAAATGCAAGGCACCAAACTCTGAAAAATTTACATGGTAATAAAAACAGCACCATGCGTGTGCTGTTTTTATTTTTTTAGATAATCCGATTGGTTTTAAAATCTCGCAAGAAACTGCCCCAGCGGCGTTCGTAGAATGGCGTAATGTGCGCCATCATAAAGTGGCTGATGCCCTTTTCGCCTTCCACCACCTGGCAAATATCAACTGGCTCATCGCCTGGTAACGTATCAGTCGCGACACTTCCAGCCTGGCGAATAATCGCTTCGATATCCCCTTCAGCTTCAATACCAATCAGCAGGTTTGGCTGCTCGTCAGCACGTTCTTTGATAGAGCAGATGAACGCACGTTTTACAGTTTTCAGGTTTTTGAACAGCGTAGTTAATGAATCGACCATTTGCGCCGGTGGCTCAGCCACTTCGGAAAGCAGCAACGATGTCCCGCCATCCAGCACTTCCTGCTGGGTTAAAGGATCGCTTTCATCGCTGATTAAATGAGTGATTTCACGCGGGGTAAATTCTTTGCCGGTCGGCAGTTTAGCGTTCAGAAACAGTGTCGCGCCCTGCGTCATTTCAAACAGCGTGCGCACTGGCATCACAACAAATGCCTGCTCGTGGCTGATGGCTTGTTGTAACGCTTCAACAGAGGTGAAAAACGGAATGACGGAGGTGCCATCGTCTTTTTCCCAGTGCTGCAATTCGACGGCACTATCGGCGTCAATGGCTTCGCCTTCAGCGGCGCTACCCGGTACCCAAACGGTGGATTCCAGTAACACGCGGAAAAATGCCGGGCGGTGAGCAGGTTCAGTGGCCGCCTGTTCAAGCAGCGTTTCGAGTTCGTTTTTGAGTTCTGACATGGTGGTTCCAGAATGAGTCTGTGGGGCAAACAACCCTCACCCTAACCCTCTCCCTGAGGGAGAGGGAATTGATCGGTGTCCCCCCTCTCCTGGGGGAGAGGGAATTGATCGGTGTCCCCCTCTCCTGGGGGAGAGGGAATTGATCGGTGTTCCCCCTCTCCTGAGGGAGAGGGAATTGGCCGTTTTCCCCCTCTCCTGGGGGAGAGGGTCGGGGTGAGGGCGAAAAGCGAATTACTGACTAACCAGCAGATTTGCAATCGCACGCACACCAATGCCTGTTGCGCCAGCAGACCACTGCTCAACCGCACCTTTACGATAAGTTGCAGAGCAGTCGATGTGCAGCCAACCTTCGTGATAGTTTTCCACGAAGTGAGACAGGAAGCCCGCCGCCGTACTCGCACCCGCAGGGAAGGAGGCGTTGGAGGTGTTGTTCAGCTCGGCAAAGTTGGACGGCAACTGGTTGCGGTGGAACTCAGCCAGTGGCAAACGCCAGAACGGTTCGTTTTCTGCCGCAGCACTCGCCATCAAGCGATTAACCAGTTCATCATCGAAGCTGAACAGCGCGTGGTAATCGTTACCCAGTGCCGTTTTCGCCGCTCCCGTTAAGGTTGCGCAGTCGATGATTAATTCTGGTTTTTGCGCACACGCGTCAATCAGGCCGTCAGCCAGTACCAGGCGGCCTTCCGCATCGGTGTTCATAATCTCAACAGTTTTGCCGTTGCGATATTTAATGATGTCGCCCAATTTAAAGGCATTGCCGCTAATCAAGTTATCTGCACAGCACAGGTACAGTTTGACGCGTTTGTTCAGGCCACGAGTAATCGCAAATGCCAGTGCGCCGGTGATGGTGGCCGCACCGCCCATATCCGATTTCATGGAGTCCATGAACGCGCTTTGCTTGATGCTGTAGCCGCCGGAGTCGAAAGTAATACCTTTACCCACCAGGCAGGCATAAACCGGTGCATCCGGGTTGCCTGTTGGGTTGTAATCCAGCGCCAGTAAAACCGGTGCACGCTCTGAACCACGGCCAACAGTATGGATACCCATATAGTTCTGGTCGCGCAGATCTTCACCTTTAGTGATGCGGTAAGAAACGTTATCGCATGCCACATCACACAGCAGGTCTATGGCGCGTGAAGCCAGTTGCTCTGGGCCAAGTTCTTCGGCTGGTGTATTGATGGTATGACGTACCCAGTCGATGATTTTCAGGCGGTTATTCAGCTCTTTTTGCTCTGCTTCGCCCAGCACTGCCCAGTCAACTTTACGCGTACCTTTTGGTGCGCGATAGCCTTGCCAAAATGCCCAGCTTTTTTCTACATCCCAGCCGTCACCTGCCAGTTGCACATGCTTCAGGCCCTGGCCGTCAATTTTACGGGCAGCACGCTGGATTAACCCCAGGTCATCTTTGCCTGTCAGGTGCAGGGTAATCCCTTCGTCGTTGATACTATAAGCGGCTTTTTCGCCCCAACGCGCATCGGCAGGCGACGTGGAAAGGCTAATTTTCATGGCTTCTGTCATGTTCTTTTCCTTATATTTTTCAGCTCATGCTACATATAAAAACGGGCCGCCAGAGGCAGCCCGCTTATTTTTATTCTGCTTCATCTAACCAGACTAACAGAATTGCTTCCAGAATTTTTTCATTGGATGCGTTTGGATCGTCGTCAAAATCTTCCAGGTCGCAGATCCATTGATGCAGATCGGTGAAGCGTACCGTCTTCGGATCGAGATCCGGGCGGCTGTCGTACAGTGCTTCGCCGATTTCGCGGCTATCGGTCCATTTCAATCCCATTTGCGACTCCTGTTAATGCTCACGCGCATGGTTGATGGTGTAGCGCGGCATCTCAACGACCAGGTCTTCGTCTGTAACGCGAGCCTGGCAGCTTAAGCGGCTTTCCGGCTCAAGACCCCAGGCTTTGTCCAGCATGTCGTCTTCGTCTTCCGTGCTTTCAGCCAGAGAGTCGAAACCTTCACGCACTACGCAGTGGCAAGTGGTGCAAGCACAGGATTTTTCACAGGCGTGTTCAATCTCGATACCGTTGCGCAGGGCAACATCAAGAATGGTTTCACCGACATTCGCTTCCAATACTGCGCCATCTGGGCACAAATCCTGATGAGGCAGAAATACAATCTTTGGCATGTTAAACCTCGTCCACGGAGTGGCCTTTCAGCGCCTTACGGATTGATTCATCCATACGACGTGCGGCGAAATCCTGGGTTTGTTTGTCTACGTTTTTAATGGCTTGTTCAATCGCATTGATATCGTCACCCGCAGCAGCGGCATGGAGTGCCACTATTGTCGCGTCGATATCTGCACGTTCAGCGGCGCTTAACAGCGCGGCGTCTGCGGCTAACGCACCTTGCAGGCTTTCCAGCACGCGGGCCGCGTCAACTTTTTGCTCCGCAAGCATACGCGCTTGCACGTCTCGCTCAGCAAAACTCATGGAGTCCTGAATCATTGAGGCAATTTCGCCGTCGCTCAGGCCATAAGAAGGCTTCACCTGAATAGAAGCTTCAACACCTGTGGATTTCTCCATGGCGGTGACGCTTAGCAGGCCGTCCGCATCAACCTGGAAGGTGACGCGGATATGCGCCCCGCCCGCAGGCATTGCCGGAATACCGCGCAGTGCAAAACGAGCCAACGAACGGCAATCTTGTACCAGTTCGCGCTCGCCCTGTAACACCTGAATCGACATCGCCGTTTGGCCGTCTTTAAAGGTGGTGAAGTCCTGCGCACGCGCCACCGGAATAGTGGTGTTACGTGGAATGACTTTCTCTACCAGGCCGCCCATGGTTTCGAGGCCGAGCGACAGTGGGATCACATCCAGCAGCAGCATGTCGCTGTCCGGCTTGTTGCCCACCAGAATATCCGCCTGAATGGCGGCACCGATAGCGACAACTTTATCCGGGTCGATGGACGTCAGCGGCGTGCGGCCAAAGAACTCGCCGACACGTTCGCGCACTAATGGCACGCGGGTTGAACCGCCAACCATTACCACTTCCAGTACTTCGTCAGCTTCCACGCCTGCGTCTTTCAACGCGCGACGGCAAGCCAGCAAAGTACGTTTAACCAGGGCTGCAATCAGTTCGTTGAACTGTTCGCGGGTCACGGTACCCGTCCAGCCAGCCACTTCTACCGTGGTAGTTTCGGCATCGCTCAGAGCAATTTTCGCGGCAATGGCGGCGTCCAGTAACTGGCGCTGCACGCGGTCGTCGCTACGGTCAGCAACGCCTGCTTGCCCACGTAACCAGTCGGCTAACAGGTGGTCAAAGTCATCGCCGCCTAGTGCAGAATCACCGCCGGTCGCCAGCACTTCAAACACGCCACGGCTTAAACGCAGGATGGAAATATCAAACGTACCGCCGCCTAAATCGTAAACCGCGATAACGCCCTCTTTGCCAGAGTCCAGACCGTAGGCAATCGCTGCCGCAGTCGGTTCATTCAGCAAACGCAGCACGTGCAGGCCGGCCAGACGCGCGGCATCTTTGGTGCCCTGACGCTGTGCATCGTCGAAATACGCCGGAACGGTAATCACCACACCATCAAGCTGGCCTTCCAGCGCTTCGGTGGCGCGTGCACAAAGGGCTTTAAGGATGTCGGATGAAATACGGATAGGGTTCAGCAGCCCAGCTGGCGTGTTGATAATCGGCAGGCCATTCTCACTCGCCTGGAGTGAATAAGGCAGATGCGGATAGCGCGCCTGAATATCGGCCAGCGAGCGGCCCATCAGACGTTTTACCGAGCTGATGGTGTTCGCCGGGTCGGTTGCGGCTTGCGCACGCGCATCCCAGCCCACATTCAGGCCTTGTTGCTGATAGTGCACCACAGAAGGTAACAGGTGACGCCCTTCATGGTCAGGCAGCGTTTCGGCTTGCCCGCTACGAACAGTTGCAACCAGTGAATTGGTAGTACCTAAGTCGATGCCCGCCGCCAGCTTGCGCTGATGAGGTGCCGCACTCAGGCCCGGCTCACTAATTTGTAATAACGCCATATTGAGCTTCCAGTTAAAAATCGAGCAGCTTTTCTTCGAGTTGTTCTATTTGGCTGCGCAGTTTATCGAGAAAACGCAGTTTACGCACCGTATCCGCCGCCTGCGTCCAGTCCTGATTATCCAGTTGCTGCACCATTAGCGCCATGCGGGTTTTCACCATTGCATTAACGTTGGCACTAAAGGATTCCAGGCGGTCACTATCTTTGGCGTGCTCAATGTTATCAAGCTCTTCGCGTAATTCGAGTTGCTCCATCAAAAACGCGGTGTCGCGCACGGTATGCTGTTCATTCGCCAGGTCAAAACCGTTGAGGGAGAGAATGTACTCGGCGCGCGGCAGTGGATGACGCAGCGTTTGCCAGGCCTGGTTGATGGTCGCAGATTGTTGGACCGCCAGCAGTTGCTCCGCCTGAGGGCGGCTGGTGTATTTATCAGGGTGGAACTGACGTTGCAGCTCCTGGTAACGGGTAGCCAGCAGCTCAGTATTGAGGGCAAAACTTACCGGTAACCCAAAGAGGGTAAAGTAATCCATAACAGGCTCGGGTAACTTTAGACCCCGCGCAACGTGAAGTTACACGGGGGATTGGCGAGTATCAGACGTGGAAGCTTTCACCGCAGCCACACTCATCTTTCACGTTCGGGTTAGTAAATTTAAACCCTTCGTTAAGACCTTCTTTGACGAAGTCGAGCTCAGTGCCGTCTAAAAATTGCAGGCTTTTACCATCGACGACCACTTTCACGCCTTTGTCTTCGAACACGGTGTCATCTGCCATCGGTGCGTCAACAAATTCCAGAACATAAGCCATACCGGAGCAGCCTGAGGTGCGAACGCCTAAGCGCAAACCAAAGCCTTTTCCGCGATTGGACAGGAAGGCATTCACACGTGCGGCAGCACTGTCGCTAAGGGTAATCGACATACAACAACCTCTACTCAACAATAATTATTTAGCTTCACGCTTGCTTTTGTAATCCGCGATAGCCGCTTTGATAGCGTCTTCTGCAAGGATTGAGCAGTGAATCTTCACCGGTGGCAGTTCAAGTTCTTCTGCGATGTCGGTGTTTTTGATTGCTTGCGCTTCATCCAAAGATTTACCTTTAACCCATTCGGTTACCAGCGAACTGGAAGCAATGGCAGAGCCACAGCCGTAGGTTTTGAAGCGAGCGTCTTCAATAATACCTTCATTGTTGACTTTAATCTGCAACTTCATCACGTCACCACAAGCAGGCGCACCCACCATGCCGGAACCGACGCTGTCATCGCTGTTGTCAAAAGAACCCACGTTGCGTGGATTTTCGTAGTGATCGATTACTTTTTCGCTATAAGCCATTTTTTATTCTCCAGAATCCGATATCGACGTCCGTGACGGACAATTAGTGATGAGCCCATTCGATGGAATTAAGATCCACGCCCTGCTTAAACATTTCCCACAGCGGAGAAAGGTCGCGCAGACGGCCAATGGACTTACGTACCAGTTCGATGGTGTAGTCGATCTCTTCTTCAGTAGTAAAACGACCCAAAGAGAAACGGATAGAGCTGTGAGCCAGTTCATCAGTCATGCCCAGTGCGCGCAGCACGTAGGATGGCTCAAGACTTGCTGAAGTACAGGCCGAACCGGAAGAAACCGCGAGGTCTTTGAGTGCCATAATCAGTGACTCACCTTCAACGTAGTTAAAGCTCACGTTGAGGATAGTTGGAACGCCATGTTCCAGGTCACCGTTCAGATACACTTCTTCCATATCTTTCACGCCATTCCACAGACGGTTACGCAATACGCGCAGACGGGACATTTCTGTTTCCATCTCTTCTTTTGCGATACGGTAAGCTTCGCCCATGCCAGCAATCTGGTGAACAGGAAGAGTACCAGAACGCATGCCGCGCTCGTGACCGCCACCGTGTACCTGAGCTTCGATACGAATACGTGGTTTACGACGAACATACAGCGCGCCGATCCCTTTCGGGCCATAGATTTTGTGACCAGAGAAGGACATCAGGTCAACTTTGAGAGTGCTCAGGTCGATAGGCATTTTACCCACGCTCTGAGTCGCATCTACGTGATAGATAATGCCACGCGCACGGCACATTTCGCCGATTGCCGCGATATCTTGTACCACGCCGATTTCGTTGTTCACGTGCATGATGGAAACCAGAATGGTGTCGTCACGCATCGCCGCTTCCAGCACGTTCAGGTCAACGATACCGTTGCTCTGCGGTGCCAGATAAGTCACTTCAAAACCTTCACGCTCAAGCTGACGACAGGTGTCCAGCACGGCTTTGTGTTCGGTTTTTACGGTGATGATGTGCTTGCCTTTCTTCTGATAGAAGTTAGCCGCACCTTTAATAGCGAGGTTATCGGATTCAGTTGCGCCGGAGGTAAAGACGATTTCACGCGGGTCTGCACCAACCAGTTCAGCGATTTGGTTACGGGCGATATCAACAGCTTCTTCCGCCTGCCAACCGAAACGGTGCGAACGAGAAGCCGGGTTACCGAAGGTTCCGTCCATAGTCAAAAACTGCATCATTTTCTGCGCAACACGCGGGTCAACTGGCGTAGTGGCAGAGTAATCGAGATAAATCGGTAATTTCATGCTTTTAAACTCCGTACATCACTCAATGCGAAATCCCCTTCATCTTTCAAGTTACAGGTGTGTTGGCTGCTCTCACTCACCCGAATCACTTAGTTTACTAAGCTCATTGGGGTTCCTTCGCTTGCCGCCTGCCTGCAACTTGAAATATTTTGGGGATTGTCATTCTTTAAAAAATGACAAAGATTCTAAAATTCTTTTTTATCTTTACCCTAAATAGTTCGTGTTGCAGCAAGGCGGCAAACTTGAGAGTCCCCAGGAGCTTACATCAAGTAAGTGACTGGGGTGAACAAGTGCGGCCAACACAGTTGCAACCCGAAATATGATGGGTAAATTAGGCGCGCAGTTTGACGTCGATTGCGTCTTGAGAGCGCGTACTGCGATGGTTTTCATTATGCTGACGGCCAGAGACGTCCAGCACTTCCTGGTTATTCACCAGCTCACCCAAGGTGATGTTATTCAGAAAACCGGTCAGACGGTCACTCAGATCGCGCCACAGTGCGTGAGTCAGGCACTTATCGCCGCCCTGACAACCACCTTTGCCCGCGCAACGCGTAGCATCTACAGATTCATCGACGGCACTAATCACTTCGCCGACTGCAATGCTGTTTGCTTCTTTACCCAGCAGATAACCGCCGCCTGGACCACGTACGCTGGCAACCAGGCCATTTTTACGCAGACGGGAGAATAACTGCTCCAGGTAGGAGAGAGAGATTCCCTGACGTTCAGAAATATCAGCCAACGGTACCGGGCCTGATTCGGAGTTCAACGCAACGTCAAGCATTGCGGTCACGGCATAACGTCCTTTCGATGTCAGTCTCATGTCTTACATAACCTCAAATCGCCCCTCGAACCGGGGGTTTTTTATAAATGTGATTGTCACATAGCAGGTCGCAAGTCTGACATTCCCGAGTAAATTGGTCAACTATTTAACCTAGTAATTTACTCAAGTATTATTTGCCGTGTTTTTTCTCGTTATCAATAGAAGAAAGCATGCCGCGCAGGATGTTAAGTTCTTGAATTTCCGGGCGTGCACGAGTATACAGGCGGCGCAACTTACTCATAATCTGGCCTGGATGTGTTGCGCGAATAAAGCCAGTTTTCAGCAACACTTGTTCCAGGTGACCATAAAAACGCTCGAGATCGTCAACCGCCGGGTACTGTGTTTCGTCTTCAACAACGACCGCTTCTTTGCCTTCTTCTTGAGTCGCAAGCCAGGCGATACGAATTTCATAAGCCAGGATCTGCACCGCCATCGCCAGGTTCAGCGAGCTATATTCCGGGTTTGCCTGAATCGCCACGTGGTAGTGGCATTTCTGCAATTCGTCATTGGTTAAGCCTACACGCTCGCGGCCAAAAACAATGGCGACTGGCGCATGTTGCGCTTCAGAAATACTCTTTAAACCACATTCGCGTGGATCGAGCATCGGCCACGGCAATGTACGCGAACGCGCACTGGTGCCAACCACCAGACTACAGCCAGCCAACGCTTCATCAAGGGTATCGACAATTTTAGCTTCACCGATAACATCACTGGCACCCGCAGCAAGCGCAATAGCTTGAGAGTCAGGTTTAACCAGCGGATTGACCAGCCAAAGATTGGTCAGCCCCATGGTTTTCATCGCACGGGCTACAGAGCCCATGTTGCCGGTATGGGAGGTTTCAACCAGCACTATACGTACGTTTTGCAGCATTATTGACTCATAGCCTGAAAAGATTATCGCGATATCCTATCATAACCCTGGGACATATTCCGAACGCTCTGCTATACTCCGCCGCGTTTTCCCGTTCTTTAACATCCAGAGAGAGACCGATGCATCCGATGCTCACCATCGCCGTGCGCGCTGCGCGCAAGGCGGGCAATTTAATTGCCAAGAACTACGAAACCCCTGACGCTGTAGAAGCGAGCCAGAAAGGCAGCAACGATTTTGTGACTAACGTAGATAAAGAGGCCGAGCGCCTGATTATCGAAATTATCCGCAAATCCTACCCGCAACACACCATTATCGCTGAAGAATCAGGCGAACTGGCGGGTACCGAGCAGGATGTGCAATGGGTTATCGATCCTCTGGATGGCACTTCAAACTTCATCAAACGTTTGCCACACTTCTCTGTTTCTATTGCTGTTCGTGTTAAAGGCCGCACCGAAGTTGCTGTGGTTTATGACCCAATGCGTAATGAGCTGTTCACAGCCGTTCGCGGTCAAGGCGCACAGCTGAACGGTTACCGTCTGCGCGGCAGCAATGCACGCGATCTTGACGGCACTATTCTGGCAACCGGCTTCCCATTCAAACTGAAGCAACACGCCACTCCATATATCAACATTGTTGCCAAACTGTTCACGCAGTGTGCTGACTTCCGTCGTACCGGTTCTGCTGCACTGGATCTGGCATACGTTGCGGCTGGCCGAGTTGATGGTTTCTTCGAGATTGGCCTGAAGCCGTGGGATTTCGCAGCAGGTGAACTGATTGCTCGCGAATCTGGTAGCCTGGTATGTGATTTCACCGGCGGCCATAACCACCTGACCAGCGGCAACATCGTTGCAGGTAATCCACGTGTTGTTAAAGCCATGCTGGCAACAATGCGTGATGAATTGAGCGAAGCGCTGAAGCGTTAATCTTTAAAGCCCTCACCCTAACCCTCTCCCCCAGGAGAGGGGACTGTTCGGTTTCCCCCCTCGGGGAGGAGACGGTCCGGTTTCTCCCTCAGGGAGGAGACGGTCCGGTTTTCCCCCTCGCCCTCAGGGAGAGGGCCGGGGTGAGGGTTGTTTTAATCAAGGACTAAAACGGTCGTATCCCGCGCATTACCGGTTGAGCACTCAGCCACATCACCGCCGCCGCTAAAACTAAAATCCCACCGCCCGCTAACGCCAGTGTCGCCCAGGCTACTTGTCGCCATAAAACCGGGGCTTTGTTACCACTCACTCGCACCGCAAGCTGACGGAAACCGTGTACCAGAAACGCCAGCCCAGAAATCGTAATTGATGTCCCGGCAGCCATCGTCAATGCCGACAACATTCCCCAGCTATACACGCCAATGACTTTACTAAACAGCAGCACCATGATGGCACCGGAACACGGGCGCATCCCCATCGACAGCACAATCATCACGCGGGCACGCCAGTCCTCTCCTGCATCAAGCTGTTTTTCTGTCGGCAAATGCTGATGGCCACAACCACATTTTTCGTCGTGAACATGATGCGGCGTGAACGAGGTAAAGCGCTTCGGTTTTCGCAAAACGCGGTGTAAATTTCGTAAGGCGCGACCACACAACATCAAGCCTAAAATCCCCACCAGCAAATAACTGCTTTTCTCCAACCAGAAACTGCTCGTATGCAGTTCCCGTGATGGCAATTCCAGAATCCCCAGCACCACCGTTACCAACGCAATAGCCACGCCTCCCTGCATTAAGGAAGCGGCAAAAGTCAGTTTCAGGCTGCTTTTCAAACGCGAAGGATGGGTGGCAAGCCAAGTGGCGATCACCACTTTGCCATGCCCCGGCCCTAACGCGTGCAGCACACCGTAAACCAGGCTAAACGACAGTAATGACCAACCCGCTCGCTCCGGGTTTTCGGCAACCTCACGCAAAAGTGCGCTCATTTGTTGGTTAATTGCTTTCTGCCAAATTGCACTATTAAGGATAATTTGCGGCCAGTAGTGCCACAGGCTGTACAGCCCAACCGCACAGACAAGCAGGAAAAGAGCCAGCGGCCACAGTTGTATCCAGCGGCGTGAAGAGGATCGAGCTGAAGGAATTACTGACATTGCAACGTAACCTGTTGAGCAAATTGTTTACCGAGTTCCATATCTTCTGGTGGCGCATCGGCTTTATCTAACGACAAGGCAAACGCCTGCATATCTTCAGTCGGTTGCGGTGTTTTGACCGAGATTTTGCAAAGTGCGGCTAATGTTTTCGGCACTTTGGCATCTTCAGGACGGTCGTAACTCATATCGACAAAATAGCTCGGGTCGAAGGTCGCGAATTGGTATGTTTGCCCTTTTAACGGCTGCGGATGTGCCAGCGGTAAAACAAAGGTTAACACTGCCTGATGCCCTACCCGTGCCAGCCCGTACTCGGGTGGTAAATTGTTAAACGTCACTTTTTGGCCGTTGTGCCAGAATTCAGTGAAGTAATGTTGCCCTAAAACATTGGCCATCACTTCGGCGGCGAGCTTCTTCCAGACCGGTGAATCAGGCTTTGCGTCACCGGCGTCATACAGTAGATCTGCTGAAGTAATTTCATCCATTGTCCACTGCATTTTCAGACCCGTTAGCTGGTCATCTTTGGTTATAACCGTGGTCACAAGCGTAATAAAGCTGTGCGGATGGGCCAATGCTAACGGGCTAAAAAGCGCCGTACCTAAGGCAAAAAGAACAACTCTGTTACACATTTTCCTGCTCATTATTCTCTCAAGCTTAAAATTCTGTGAGCCAGTCAAAATTCCGTAATTAAAAAGCTCAAATGTGACTCTGTGCGATAAAAGCTTTAGCTACGCTTAGCATTAATCTACTTTGACTTGGTAATGCGGATGATGACACTGCTCTCCTCTCCACCATCTGTACTCTCCAGTCCGCAGCGTCGCTGCCACCTACTTTTGTTGCTTTACTTACCGGGATACACCGTGACTCCAGAGATCCTCGCCAGACTCAACGGGGTTGATGGGACTAAAGCCCTGCAAGATATAGCCGACACGGGGGATGAAATCCAGCGCTATCACCGGCTGAGGCTTATCACACAACAGGATGGTAGCTACCGGATTGAGGGTACGCCTTTAGACCGTCGTCTGTGCTTACTGCACTGGTTACGCCGTGCGCTACGATTAAGCCCACACTTTGTGCAACAACATTTTACCCCAGCACTCAAAATCCAGCTTAAACAACAAGGGATTTTGACCGCGCTATACGATGAAAAGAATCTCCAGGCACTGATTGGTCTGTGCTCACGACGCTTGCAACGTCAATTTGATAGTCGTGATGTGCAGTTTTTAACGCTATTTTTGCAGTACTGCCTGCATCAGCATCATGCGGGGATAACGCCTGAATTCACCGAGCAACAACGGATATGGACGCAAATGCGCCCGGAGTATCTGGCCGCGCTTGAAATTGCCCGCCACTGGAAGCGCCGGGTGATGCAATCGGCCAATGAAAACGAGCAGCTATTCCTGGCGTTGTTATTCCAGTTACTGCGCACCCCCGATCCGATTCGCGATAACCATCAGCAAGACTTACGCCTGCGTACCGCAATTTGCGGGATGATTACGCGTTTTCGTGAGCAGGGGGGAATGTCGTTTAGTGATGAACAAGGCCTGAGCGACCAGTTGTATATTCATCTTGCTCAGGCACTGGATCGCTGCCAGTACGGTATCGGCATCGATAACAGCCTGCCTGAAGAAATTACTCGTTTATATCCGCGGTTAATGCGCACCACGCGCGAAGTGTTCCACGACTTTGAAGCGCATTTTGAAATGCGTTTTTCTGACGAAGAAGTCGGTCTGGTGGCGGTGATTTTTGGGGCGTGGTTAATGCAGGAAAGTGACTTACATGAGAAGCAGGTTTTACTGCTGACCGGCAACAATATGGAACTTGAGCAGAATATTGAACAGCAGCTTCGCGAATTGACCTTGCTGCCGCTCAATATTAAACATCTGACCATTCACAGCTATCAGAAAGAGGGAGCGCCGAAAGAAGTGGTGCTGGTGATTACGCCCTATTCCACTTCGTTACCGCTCTTTTCCCCGCCGCTGATTCACGTCACGCTGCCGCTGGGCGAACACCAGCAGCAGCAGATCCGTAAGATTATTGAGTGTTAACACAATATGCGATGGGGCGCGGTCGTATGAATAGTGCAGGTACGGCCACCAGCGCCATAATCCAGAATACATCGCCCTGCATGTGCTGATAAAGGTAGCCGGAGAACATCGTCATAATCGCGATACCCCCGCCCATCGCCACGGCAGAATAGACCGCCTGCAAACGGATAACTTCGTTGCCTTCACGCGCGGAGATATAACGCATCGCCGCCAAATGGCAGACGGTGAAACTGCCACAGTGCAGGATTTGCGCGGCAATCAGCCACGGCAACTCGGTCGTGTACGCCATCAGGCTCCAGCGTAGAATCCCGGTAATCCCCGAAAGCAGCAGCAAATCGCGCGCGCTCCAGTTGCGGAACAACTTTTTGCTGAGTGCGAAAACTACAATTTCTGCCACGACCCCCAGCGACCATAAATAGCCAACCACCGAGGCGGAATATCCCGCGCCTTGCCAGTAAATTGCACTGAACCCGTAATATGCCGCGTGCGCACCTTGTAATAACGTCACGCAGGCAAGGAAGCGCCAGGAACCGAGCACCAGTTTCTTCCACGCAGGCCAACCCGCGCCTTCGCTATGGCGGGTTTCACCTTGCGGCATCACCGATGGGCGCAGCAGCATGCCGACAAACATCGACGCGACACCAATACTCAGCAGTACAAGAATCGCCTGATAGCTAAACACGCTCACCAGTTTGCCGGTCATCGCCGAACCAATCACAAACGCCAGCGAGCCCCACAAGCGCACGCGCCCGTAATCCATGGTGATTTGTCGCTGCCAGGTTCCAGCAAGCGCATCGGTAAGCGGCACCAGCGGTGAGAAAAACAGGTTAAAACCGACCATCACCACCAGCAGCCAGGTGGCGGTTTGCCCAAACCAGAAAGCCACGGCAAATAGCAGTGTCAGTAAGGCAAGAAGACGCAGGGCAAAAACCAGCCGGGAAGGATCGGTCACACGAGGTGCCAACAGCAAACTGCCGAGGAAACGGGCGATTAAACCGGCCCCAAGCAACAAACCGATAGTTTCTGGAGGCAGACCGACTCCGGCAAGCCAGACACTCCAGAATGGCAGGAAAATCCCGTAACTAAAGAAGTAGGTAAAATAACTGAGCGCCAGCCAGCGCGTTGAATGCAAAACCATGATCCCTCCCGTTTTGGACGGCGTTAGTGTCGCCGAGCACCGACAGGCTTGCAAGCAATCATTAACAGACTAATAACACACATGAACTATATTGTTATGATCTATGTATCGGATTTAACTGTGTAATTTATTTTTGGATGAAACGCTTAACTCTAACGGCCACTCATTCCATTAAAATCACGCACCGTAAATTCGAATCAAAAGCTCATTGTATTCATGTCTAACACCACCCTTTTCAGGGGCTTAATCCTGACTTTGTCGATGCTCACGTTACCGGCTACTGCCGCTGAGCCATCCTCTGCTGAAGCCAAAAAAGAGACGCCATCGCCGTGGTTGTTTGTTCCGCTATTCAGCTCCAGCCCAAAACTCGATACTGCCGCGGGTGGGATGGTGGCCTATATGCACCGCTTCGATGAAAAATCGCGCCCTTCGATGTTCGGGGTGTCAGCCAAATACACCACTTCGCAATCACTGATTGCCAACGCCTTTGCCAAAACGTCGTTTGGTGAAGATCACCACCGTATTCTGGGTGGCATGATGGTCGGTGATATTAACAACGACTACGAAAACTATTTGGGCTCAGGCCAGCCGTTAAGTACCAACGACAACTACAGTTTCGCCTTTTTGCGCTACCTGTATCGTGTCGAGGGCGACTGGTTCATCGGTGCGCAAGGTGCCTATTCCAACTATGAGTTGCAAGGGCAAGATCCTTCGTCGAGCGAAATCCTCGATGAAATGGGGCTGGTCGGTTACAAGTCCGGCGGTGTGGGTGCGGTCATCATGCACGACTCCCGCGACAGCGATTTTAAAGCCACCAAAGGCTGGTATCTCAATGTTAATAACATGGCGTATCGGGAAGCGTTGGGCGGCGAGCAAGATTTTGATATCTGGCGCGTCGATTACCGTGGTTACTGGCAACACGGCGATGGCAACGTCTTTGCCGTGCGCAGCCGCCACCAGTTTTCCAACGATGCGCCAGCTGGCGCCTATTCCCCGGTTTATATTCGTGGTTACACGCCCGGTGAATACCTCGCTCAGCACATGTCTTCCATCGAGATTGAAGAGCGTTACAAACTGGCAGAACGCTGGACCGCAACGGTATTTGCCGGTGCCGCCTGTCTTTATGGCGACTCCACCAACGGTGAGCAACTCAACTGTGGCGACAGTGAAAACCTGTACCCGGCGTGGGGCGCAGGCGTCCAGTATTTGCTTAAACCCGAAGCGGGGATTGTCGTCAATCTCGAGTACGCGATGGGTAAAGATGACAACCAGGGCATCTATTTAAAAATGGGCTACAGCTTCTGATCTACAAAAGCGCAATCTCCATGGTTAACGCCGTTGATTGCTGGTTTGCCAGCAAAACCAGCCCCGGAAGCCCAGCCATATTGTGGGCATTCACCGGGTGGCTTTGCGGTTCCAGGCAAATAAACGGCTCGTCGGCCATGCGGAATACCATCAAGTACGGCGTGGCGCATTTTAACTGCACACGCATCTCGCCCGTTTCAATCAACGCGCCACCGCTCCAGCCGGAATAGCCGACATTCAGCCACTGGTTGTCCGGGGTTTTCGGGCTGATGAAATTGGTTTGCGGCGTCAATTCGCCACACCATTGCTGCGGTAAATGATTAGCACCTTCCGGCCAGAATCCAGTGGCAGAAAACTGCACTTGCGTAGCAGGCGTAAGATGGAAAAAGGGGTGAAAGCCGAGGCCATAAACCATCGGTTTGTTGGCCTGGTGAGTCAATTCCAACTCAGCAATAAAGCGTTTTCCTTCTAGCCGGTAAATCAGCCGGGCGTGATAGTCAAACCCGCAGTCATACTGACTTTCAAGGGTAAGGACGAGTTGCAAAACATCATGCTTTTCGACCTGCCAGTCTTTCAGCCAGCCGTCGCCATGCAGAAAGAATTGCTTATCCGCCGGGCTTTGCGGCAGTTCGATTTTCTCGCCATGAAGGGTAAAACTATTCCCGGCGACCCGGTTTGCCAGCGGCAACATCGGGAACAAGGCTTTTTCACCGCCATACAAAATCGCCTGCTGATGTTCCAGAGAATCCAGACTGAGAATTGCCGCCCCTTGCGGGGCGACGGTTAAACGCAGAAATTCATTTTCGAGTAATAAGGTCATAGTTTAATGCGCCGTTCTTTGCGCACGCGCTTTCGCTTCTGCGCCGTATTGGTCCGCCATGCGTTTTTCCAGCGCTTCAAGGCTGACACCTTTGGTTTCAGGCACATAACGGCGCACGTAGATAAAGCCAGCTGCGCAAATCACACCGTACAGCAGGAAACTCCCCGCCGCCCCCAGCCCCGCATTCAATAATGGGAAGGTGTAGGTCAACAGGAAACACGCCACCCACAAGGCCAGCGTCCCTATAGACATCGCAAGTCCTCGCACACGGTTCGGGAAAATCTCTGAAAGCAGCACCCAGGTCACCGGTGCCAGCGTCAGTGCATAAATCGCAATCGCCGCCAGAACCAGAATCAACACCGGCAACCCCATAATACCCAGGCCATATGCCGCGCCGATTAACGCATAAATAATGGTTAAACCCGCTGCGCCAAACAACATCAGTTTGCGACGACCAATTTTGTCCACCAGCGGCAATGCGGCCAGGGTGAAGATCAGGTTAACCAAACCGGTCGCCACAATGGATTTCAACGTGCTGTTAATATCAAACCCGGCGGAGGCAAAGATTTCCTGCGCATAGTTAAATATCACGTTAATCCCGCACCACTGCTGGAACACCGCCAGCACCATACCGATGATAATGATCGGTTTGACCTGTGGCTGCCACAACGCACTCCAGGAAACTTTTTGCGTGTCTTTGTTCAGAGTTTGCAGAATATCATTGAGCGTTTCATCGGCATATTTCTGGTTACCAATGCGTTTGAGCATCTGGTGAGCACGTTCATTTTTACCGGCGCGAGCCAGCCAGCGCGGTGATTCAGGCACAAAGAACATCAGCACTAAAAATGCCAGCGCGGGAACCAGTTCCGCACCAAACATCCAGCGCCAACCGACTTGCCCATTCCAGCTTTCAGTGATTTGCTGCATGGTCGCGGTTGAGGTCACCGGTTCGGCAATCATCAGGTTAATCAACTGAGCCGCCAGCACGCCCACCACGATAGTTAACTGGTTGATGGCAACAAACTTGCCGCGTTTTTCCGCCGGACTGACTTCTGCGATGTACATCGGACTTAACGCTGAAGCCAGGCCGATGCCCACACCGCCAACGATACGAAACACCACAAACATATCGAAGTTGCTGGCCATCGCCGTACCCCAGGCCGAGGCACTAAACAGGATAGCCGACATAATCAGCGGGACTTTGCGCCCGAATTTGTCCGCACTCCAGCCAGAAATCAATGCGCCAAAAATGCATCCAGCCAGGGCAGAACTCATCGCCCAGCCAGATTGAGCCGGATCGGTAATCGAAAAATAGGCTTCGTAGAACGGTTTCGCCCCACCAATCACCACCCAGTCATAACCAAACAGCAAACCTCCGCAGGCGGCGACCAGGCAGATAGTCCAGACATACCCCATGCGTAATTGTGTCGGTGCATTAATCATGTTGTTTCCTCAATAAAATCTTGTAGAGATACAGAGGAGCGGGATTGTTCTCCCGCCGTTTATTGTTATTTCAACGCTCAGGCAAACACACCGCGCTGCACCGCAAGCTGCAATAAATGAGCTTTATCGTGAGCCGGGTTTTGCGACAGCAAGGCTTTCCGTGCTGATTCAAACTCGGGATATTCCTCCAGTCCAAGATGCCCAAGGGCGGCGACAAACAGGCAGTGCTGTTGATGTGCAGATTGACGATCGGCATCCAGCGCGACCAGATCAGGTAGCGAGACGGCGAAGAAATCTGGCTCAGAATGGTGGTTAAAATGTTCATCCGCCCAGGCAATAAAGCTGCGGAATTGCACCTCGGCCTGGTTTTTGTCACCGATACGGCTTAACGCCATCGCTTGATAGAACAGGTAATCGACCGGCTGATCGTTGTAGTAACGCCCGACTTCCAGAGTGGAGCCCCCTTCCAGCGCGCGTTCGAAATAGCGCTGCGCACGCTCCGATTGTTGAAGTTGCTGTGCACACCAGCCGAGTAGATACCAGATATCGTTATCGCTCTGACCGACTAAGCGCCCTTCACCAAGGTTTTCGGGATAGCTCAGCGCCTGCTGTAGCAGTTCTTCCGCTTTGCCATACTGCTTATTAGCAATCGCGTTCAGCGCCCGGCATTGCAGGTTAATCAGATACTGCCCGGTGACTTTGCCCTCCCCGCCTTCCCACGGATGGAATTTACGCTGCGCCAACACCTGGGCTGCCGCGTCAGTTTCACCATGAATGTTCCACAAGCTGAGTAATTCAGCGGTCAGATCATCGCGTTTGAGGACCACATCGCGACGTACTGCAAGGAGTGCGAGCCGCTGCTCGGTTGAGCGGCCAGTGAGTTTTTGCAGATAGTCGAGTTCAAACAGGAAGCGGGCGTTTTCCGGTTCAAGTTCAACCGCTTGTTGCAGATACTGTTCCGCCGCTTGCGCATTGTGTTGTTTATTCCACGCATGAATGCCCAGCACACGCTGCACCGCGCCAAATTCAGGCAACTGCTGCGCCGCAAACTCCCAGCAGGCGACCGCTTCGCCATAACGACGTTTGCTGTACCAGAAACAACCCAGCAGATATTGCGCGAAGCCATCGTGCGGCAAGCGTTGCAGCATTTGCACTTCATCCAGCGTGTTGGGGAAACGCACTTTGCGAGCAAAGACTTGCTGCGCTTGTTTCACCAAAGCCAGTTGTTGTGCGTGGTCAGTTTCCAGAGCGGCTTGCCACAACAGCGGCATCGCTTCCTGGGCATCGAGAACGCTCAACACTTTTTTGGCCGCCGTTTCCTGACCCAAACTCACCAGCCACCCTGCCAGAACACTGGCGTTGATCCCGCGCCGTCCGGTGACTCGCAGCAGTTCTGCTTTATCAGTTTCGTTTTGCGTGCTGGCCCAACGGGCGTAATGCAGCACGTAGCTCAGCGGATATTCTTCAAGCTGCTGGTCAATCCACTGTTGTGCCTGTTTTACGGCACCCGTTTGCTGTAACAGCAGGGCTTTTAGCCCCATCGCCAGGTTATTACTGCCATTAAATTTCAGACTTTGATTCACAAACGCCAGCGCCTGGGCGTCATCACCTTTGCGCAGCGCCAGGCGCGCCAGGGCATAAAAAGCCGCATCACGGCAGTTGCCACTCCAGCTCGCTTTGAAGTAATCATCAAACGCGCCTGCAAAGTCGCCCTGCTTCTCTTTTGCCGCACCGCGTAACATGCTGGCGTCGCCGTTTTGCGGATTCTTGTTCAGGCGATGGGCGCGTTTCAGTGCCGCATCTGCCAACTGCTCAGCAAGCGCCCAGTTCGCACGGTTAAATTCAAGCTGCCCTAATGCCACGTTGCAGCGGTAATCTTCGGGATCTAACGCCAGCGCACGCTGGTAGTAATCGAATGCCGAGCGGCTGGCGTGCAGATACTGCTCCAGATGCTGGCCGATAAAATACAGCTCGTCGCAGTTAGTAATTTCTTGCGGTTTGGCGGGAACGCAGGCGGGCTGTGGCAGCGGCAAGTCTTCTGCAACATGTTCGCAATAACTGAGAATCAGCTTGCCCTGCGCATCTCGCAAATTCAGGGTCAGGCGTTGCGGCCAGCTGTCTGCGAGAGTTTCCTGCCACGCCTGCGCTGGTTGCAGCGACAACGCAGTACGCCAAAGCTTTTTGCCTGCGGATTCAATCTCAAGCGTAACGCCAGCCAACGGGGCAATAGCGTACACACCGAGATGCAGCTCACCGTCATGGCGCTCCAGTTTAATTGCCGCCTGGGTGTTGGCATTCTGCAACGTACCAAGCTGGCTATACGGCAGGAAATTCTGCACGAAGATTTTTTCTTCATACGGCGCAATCCAGGTGAAATCTGGCTGATTGTCGGTGAACACCCCGGTCATCAGTTCAATGTATGGGCCATTTTCATCCGTCAGATTACGATCCCAGGCCTGGCCGAAATCGCAATTTCCCCATGTCCACTGCTTCTTACCCGGTGAAACATGGTGATCGGCGATGTGCAACAGGCCGCCTTGTTCACCGTGATGGTATGCGCCGACAAAATCGTAATCCGATTTATCCGCCATGTACGACGTTGGAACGGGAATGTTTCTGTAGCGTGAGATATCCACGCCTGCGGAATAGTCGACTTTATAGTAAGTGCCGTGGGCAATCGGGAAGGCCGATACGTCGCGTTTGCCGTGGTCGAATACTGCCGTGACATCTGGCGGGAACACGCTTTGGTGCTCATCGCCCCCTTTCACCGCCGGGTTCGCCCACCACAAGAAATGGCGCGGAGTGGCGTTGCCGTTAAATACTTTGCCGGTGATTTCAATCAGCGCTTTTTGCGGATAGAGCGTAAAGCCGGTCATTACCTGCAAACCGCGCATCGGCTCCACTTCACCGAGCCACACCGTTTGTGCGCCGTTTTCATGTTGCTGGAAAGTCACATCCACCGGCATAAAGGTGGTTGGGCGGTGGTGCTGCGGCCAGTTAAATTCAATGCCGCCGGAGATCCACGGCCCCACTAATCCCACCAGCGCGGGTTTCACCACTTCGTTGTAGTAAACGAAATCACGCTCCATCACTTTGTCATAAGCACGGTGAATACGGCCACCCAACTCCGGGAGCAGCATGACCCTGATAAAATCGTTTTCAATCCACACGGCTTTGTAATCACGCATCTCACGCTTGCCGGTGAGAGTGTCAATCACACCGTAAGGATAAACAGCGCCTGAAGATCCCTGATAGACACGGTTTTCTAAAAACATCGGATTCGGGTCTTCCGCACCGGTGGTCCAGGTGGGTAAAGCAATAGTCTCTTGCCAGACGTTAACGGCTCCGTACATTTCGCATCTCCAGTAAACATTAAACAGTTAAATAGGATATGTTTGCAGTGTAGGGAACTCATCGCGGCTTAAAACGCTTAATGCTCACGCAATATAGTTAACGGAGTTAAGTGAAATGCAGATTTCAGGGCTGAACAATCAGCGGGTGCGGCAGGTTAATCGCCAGGCCATGATGAAGCTGGTGTGGCAGCATAAGCGGCTCAGTAAGTCGCAGTTTTCCCAGTACACCGGTCTTTCTATCCCTGCGGTCAGTAAGATTCTTGATGAGTTAGTGAATGATGGAAAGCTCAACCACTCCACTGAAAATCTCAGTAATCGCGGCCTTAACAGCGGCAGTTACCAAATCCCACCCGACGGTGATTTCATTCTTTGCATGAATGTGACACCCACCAGCATTGAGAGCCAACTGTGCGATGCGCAACTTTCGCCACTGGGCGAATTTGAACGTATTCATGTCAATGCTGCCACGCCGCAGGTTTTGCTGGCAGCGATTGAGAATATCTGGCGTCATCATCATAAAAACTGGCCGAAAAAAACCATTAACCTGGCGTTGGGCATACACGGGCAAGTCGATCCGGTGACAGGTGTTTCACAAACCATGCCGCAAGCACCATGGCGTGAACCGATTGAAATCAAATACTTGCTGGAAGAAAAACTGGGTATTACGGTACGTGTGGATAACGATTGTGTGATGCTGGCGCTAGCGGAGAAATGGCAGAATCCGGAAAGCCGCCAGGATTTTTGTGTCATCAATGTGGATTACGGTATCGGTTCATCGTTTGTGATCAACGGGCAGATTTACCGTGGCAGCCTGTACGGCAGCGGGCAAATTGGCCACACGATTGTCAACCCGGACGGCATGGCGTGTGATTGCGGAAGGTACGGCTGCCTTGAAACCGTCGCCTCGCTTAGCGCGCTGAAAAAACAGGCACGCATCTGGCTTAAATCGCAACCCAGCTCGCCTAAACTTGACCCTGAAACATTGACGTCAACGCAATTAATTGCCGCCTGGCACGATGGCAACGAGCAGGTGCGGCGCTGGGTTGAGAGCGCCGCCAATGCCATTGGGCTGAGTCTGTATAATTTTCTCAATATCCTGAATATCAATCAGATTTGGTTTTACGGCAGATGCTGTGCGTTTGGTGATGAATGGCTGGCAACCGTTGACCGGCAGATTGGCTTTAATCCCTTTGATCATGGCGATGCGCTGAAAGTGAAAGCAACGCAGATTAATTTTGGCAAGCTAACTCGTGCCCAGCAAATAATGGGAATTGGCTATTTATATGTCGAAAATGCACTGGAAGCAGAGTAGCAAAACCTGGGTGGGAAATATTAAACCTGTTTTTCCACCCGACATATTTCAATAATTCACTGCAATTATTAGTAATCTCTGTTTAGTTAAATATAAACCCCCGCGCAAAGTCCCACCGATTTTAATCCACTACGCTTAGCCACCTTCGGCATATCAGCTTAATTTACCGAATATCTTTCCGAGTTAATTGTTCCATTAACACAGGAGTGGTTCGAATGGAATTAGCCCGTTCAAGTGAAGGTTCTGGTACTGAAAAAGATAGATATCCACGTGACAAAGTGTCCTGGACTACCGCCATTTCCTATGGCATTGGCAGTTACGGCGCAAATGTGATGTACGCGTTTATCGCTATTTACTTAATGTTGTATTACACCGATAGTTTTGGCATTAAAGCCGCTGCCGTCGGATTATTATTTTTAATCGCTCGTCTGGTTGATGGTGCAACAGATATTGCCCTTGGCATTCTGGTAGATAATACCCACACCAAAATGGGGAAATTCAGACCATGGATTCTGATTGGCAGTATTCTGGTATCGCTGACGACGGTCGCCTGTTTCTTAAGCCCAGACTTATCTGAAGCAGGAAAGCTGGCGTATGCCTACTCCACCTATATTTTGTGGAGTATTTGCTTCGCCATTATCGATATTCCCTACTGGTCATTGTCCGCCGCCATCACGCAGGACCCGACCGAGCGCAGTAAAGTCATCACTATCCCGCGCACCATTGCCACCTTTGGCTTTCTCTCTGTCAGTGCCGCAACGCTGTGGTTGGTCAAATTTGTTGGTAGTTGGGCAGGCGTGGCGGTGATTTACAGCGCTATTTTCTTAATCTGCATGTTGATTACATTCTTTGGTGTCAAAGAAAAATATTCCGTACCACGCAAAGAACGGCAAAGTTTTAAAGGATTCTGGACTTTATTAAAACAACATCGCCCGTTACGTCTGCTGCTGACCGGTATGTTTTTATTAGAAATGATTGGTGTTATTCGCGGCACCTTCCAGCTTTATTTCTTCATTTATAATTTGAATGCCGAAATGATGCTGGGTATTTTCCTCACGGTTTCAATGATTGCTCAGGTTGCTGGCGCGGTCGTCTCGCCGTTTATTTCCGCAAAAATAGGCAAGAAGAACACCGCACTATATAGCAGCGCGATTATGGCTGCCGCCTGTATGTTGCTGTTCTTTTTCCAGACCAACATCACCCTTATTTTCATCATTGGCGCACTGGCACCATTCTGTGGTGGCGTGGGGCAAATATCGCTTTATTCCATGGTGGCAGACTGTGTGGAATATGGCGAATGGCGCAGCGGCAACCGCTCCGAAGGCATGGTGTTTTCACTGAATATTTTTAAAACCAAATTGTCCGGCGCTATCGGCGGTGCCATTGGCGGATTTATGCTGTCGTGGGCGGGTTATATTCCTCACCAGGTACAGGCGGTGGAAACAGCCATGTGGATTGGCCTGTTATTTACCTTAATTCCTGGTGCGTTAACGCTGATTAGCCTGATCCCACTAGCCGGTTATGAAATTACCGAGAAACGCTTTTATGAAATTCTCGACGATATTCATCAGCGTAATACCAGCAAGCCTGAAGAGGTGAAAGTATGATTACCTGGAATGCGCAACAGCAAACATTTCACCTTCACAATCAGCAAATTAGCTATGTGATGGGGATTGAACACCAACGTTATCTGGTTCACTGCTACTGGGGCAAACGCATTGCCACGTTTAATCAGTATCACGATTACCCAAAACTTGATCGTTCGTCATTTTCACCCACGCCAGCAAACTGGCCGGACAGAACATTTTCACTCGATACCGTTTTGCAGGAGTATCCCGGCCACGGCGCAGGGGATTATCGCGAACCGGCATTTGAGGTGCGCTATGCGGATGGCAACCAGGTCAGCAATTTGCACTACCTTTCGCATCAGATAGTTGCCGGTAAACCCCGCCCTGAAGGGCTGCCAGCAACGTGGGTAGAAACGCCTGACGAAGCTGAAACGCTGGTTATCACGCTTGCCGATCCGGTGACTCATTTGCAGGTTGAGCTGAGCTATACGGTGTTTCGTGACCTCCCGGTTATTGCCCGCGCGGCGCGGCTGGTTAACAAAGGTGATAAGCCCTTACGCCTGCTGCGCGCTCTGAGTTGTGCCGTTGATTTCCCGGATGGCGAATTTGAGCAGATTCAGTTTCCCGGAGCCTGGGCGCGCGAGCGCCAGTGGCATCGCCAGCCGCTCAACCCAGGCATTAGCGTCCTGGACAGCAAACGCGGAGCCAGCAGCACGCATCAACAACCGTTTATCGGCCTGGTGCGCCCGGAAACCACCGAAATGCAAGGTGAAGCCTGGGGAATGCACCTCGTCTATAGCGGCAATTTCACCGCCCGCACCGAGGTCGATGCCTTTAAACAAACTCGCGTGTTGTTAGGTATTAACCCGCACGGATTCGGCTGGCAATTGCTACCGGGTGAAGGCTTCCAGACGCCAGAAGCGGTAATGGCCTGGAGCGATTGCGGCCTTAACGGGCTTTCGCAGGCGCTGCATCGGCTTTATCGCGATAACCTGGTGCGCGGCCAGCATCGCCATCAAACGCGCCCGATTCTGGCGAATAACTGGGAGTCCACCTACTTCGATTTTAATGAAGAAAAGCTGCTGCACTTTGCCCACAACGCAAAACAGCTTGGCGTGGAACTGCTCATGCTTGACGACGGCTGGTTTGGCGAGCGAAACGGCGATACCTCATCGCTCGGCGACTGGTTTGTCAATCAGCAAAAATTCCCTCTCGGCCTGCGCCCGTTAATCGACCAGGTGCACGCAATGGAGATGAAGTTTGGCCTGTGGTTTGAGCCAGAAATGATTTCCCGCCGCAGTGAGCTGTTTGCGTTACATCCTGACTGGGTACTTAGCGCAGGCGAGCAGCCCCTTTCCGAGGGCCGTAACCAGTACATTCTCGATTTAGGTCGCCCGGAAGTGCGCAACAATATTCTTGAGCAAATGAGCACCTTCCTCGAGCAGCATCCTGTTGATTACATTAAATGGGATATGAACCGCAATATGACCGAAGTGGGGTCGCACACGGCCAGCCCCGAGCGCCAACAGGAAACGGCGCACCGCTACATACTTGGGCTGTACGCACTACTCGAGGCTCTCACCACGCGCTTCCCGCATATTCTTTTTGAGTGCTGTGCGGGCGGCGGTGGGCGTTTCGACCCGGGGATGTTGCATTACATGGCGCAAGCCTGGGTGAGCGATAACACCGACGCCGCTTCACGCGTGCATATTCAGTATTCCACCAGCCTGCTCTACCCGCCGATTGTGCAATGCGCACATGTATCGGAAGTCCCCAATCACCAAATGGGGCGATCCACCAGCATGGAGATGCGGGGCGCAGTGGCAATGAGCGGCAACTATGGGCTGATGCTGGATTTGATGCGCAGCGATACCGAGCGCGACAAAGCGGTGAGCGAACAAATTGCTTTTTATAAGCAGCATCGCGAACTGTTGCAGTTCGGCACTTTCTGGCGGCTGGTTAGCCCGTGGCAGAACCCGGACTTTGCCGCGTGGATGTTTGTCTCGCCGGATAAAAGCGAGGCATTGCTGATGGCATTTTCTCTGGTCAGCGAGGCTTCTGCGCCATTACGTAAAGTGCGCCTTGCCGGGCTGGATGCGCAGGCTACTTATCAGGTAGACGACCAGCCGCGGCCTATTGGCGGGGATGAGCTGATGTATCGGGGGATTTATATCGATCCGCCACTTAGCCGCGACTACACCAGCCGTATCTGGCACCTGAAACGCCTGCCATAGCTTTTTAGGGGGCTTATCGCCCCATTCCTTACTTATTCTAAACCCTAAATAATTCGAGTTGCAGCCAACACCCCTGCGACTCGAAGTATGACGGGTATATTCATGGAAGGATTCCCTATGCGTGACATATCCTTACGGCCCCTGTTTGCCGCAATACTGGCAACAACCCCCACCCTGATGATATCGGCCCCCGTCCAGGCCGAAGGTTTCGTGGACGACTCTCATTTAACCGGCGGCATTTATTACTCGCAGCGTTACCGTGACAAACGCGATATGACCGTGGGCAGCCCGGATTACGGCCATTACGTCGAAGACCTTCACCACGCGACCTTTAACGCTAATCTCGATTTTGTTTCAGGTTATGCCGGGGGTTTTATTGGCCTTGATGTCGCCGGGTTTGCCGCCGTCAACCTCGCCACCGGCAATGCCGCACACCCCAATGAAATCAGTTTAAGTTCGGCAAACCAGCGTTGGGATGAAGACTGGTCCGGGGACAAAGGCGGTTTCAATCTCTACAAAGCCGCGCTGAAATTAAAACATGACGATTACTGGATGCGAGCCGGTTACATCCAGCCCTCCGGCCAAACGCTGCTTGCCGTGCACTGGGGATTTGTTCCCGGTGCGTATCAGGGCGCTGAAATGGGCGGTAGCTGGGACTTCGGTCAGTACGGCGCGCTTTCCAGCTCTTATTTCTGGTCTGATAAATACAAAGCGCCGTGGTACACCGAAATGTATGAATTCCGCGGCGCGGATAACACCACCAAAATCGATTATGTTCATGCCCTCGGTATACGCTACGACTTTAAAAATAAGCTGGTGCTGGAAACCTCCTGGGCGCAGGCCGCTGATTTTATGGATCAGTACATGACCAAGCTTTCATACAGCTTCCCTGTCGCGGGCAACGATCTGCGCCTGAGTTATCAGTTTTACGGCGCCAGAGATCAGGTCGGTGACAATTCCGTTGCCGCCTACGGCTCGGTCAATGACGAATACGAAGGGCTGGCCTGGCTGCAAGGCATCACGCTCGGCTACACACTCGACACGCTGGATTTCCGTCTGGAGGCGCAAACCGTCAAGGCCGAAGGAAATCAGGGTTTCTTCCTGCAACGTATTACCCCGGCTTACGCCAGCTCCAACGGGCGGCTGGATATTTGGTGGGATGCGGCTTCTGACTTCGACGCCAACGGTGAAACCTCCGTTTTCGCGGGCGTGACGTATGACCTGAAAAATTACGAACTTCCCGGCTGGGCGGTTGGCGCAGGCTATGTCTACGGCTGGGGCGGCAAGCCCTGCACGACGTGTACCGTCAACGACGAACTGGCTGACCAGAGCCAACGCATCGACGAATCGGCCTGGACGTTCAATATTGCCCACGTCGTGCAAACGGGTCGCCTGAAAGGCACGTTGTTCAATCTCCATTACATCAATTACGACAACCACGGCAGCAACCCAAACTACAGCGGTGGCTACAACAACATGTTTCAGGATGAAATTGATATCAAATTCAATGTCATTGCACCGTTTTCTATCTTTTAAGGTGTGAAAAATGATCAACAAAATAGGCTTCACTCTGGCATGCCTGATCACATTCAACGCCGCCCACGCCGCCGAGTTTTCTCAGCAGGGGCAGCAGGTTACGGTGCGCCACGGCGAGTATAAATTGCATTACGATCTTAACCGGGGAACGGGGGATTTGCTGTGGGGCAATGTCCCCGTGATCAAAACATTTCGTAGTACGGCACAATTAAGCCAGGCAAGTCTGGACAGTGCCAAAGCGGTAGGCCGCACCGCGCTTTGGCAGAAAGTAAAAGACCCGGCTCGCGGTGAAGGTGAAACACTTACCTTGAACAACCGCTTTGCCGACGGCACCACTCTGACGGTGCGTTTTTGGTTTTTTAACGATAAACGCTGGCTGCTCAGCGACATGCAGGTATCGGCACAAAAAAATCTGCACGTGACAAAACTTACGCCCATCAGCGCCTCGTTTGCCGATATTGGAGAAGGCGGAGATAAACGAATTTACACCACGCCCTACTCCAATAATTTCGACTTTGGCGTAGCGGCGGTAAATCATTTTGGCCTGAGCCAGAACGGAACGGATCGCTTTGCCAACCCTGATGAACCGATGGTGAAGTTCAACGGTGTCAGCCATTGGGTCACCGCGCTATTCGACAATACCAACCACCACGGTTTAGTCGCCGGGGCTGCAAGCGTGCAGAAATGGAAAAGTAGCCAGCTTTTGGGGGAAGCACAGCAGGCGAATGGCGCGCTCAGCGAATTCGCACTTTATAACTGGGGCGGAACCCAAAGTGGCAAACAGGTTAGCTCGGATCTGTTTTTTATCGGCTACTTCAACGACTACCGCGACGGGCTGGAAAGCTACGGCAAAGCTTACAACCAGGGTGAACCCCGCCTCAACTGGCAGGGTGCGGTGCCCGTTGGATTTAACGCGTTTTACTCGCACGATAGCTACGGTAAAGCGCGGGATATGTATGACATCACCGATTATGTTGCTAAAAATCTCAAACCGTTGGGGTACGAGTACATCAATATGGACGGTGGTTTTCAGCCTGATGGCTATCCCGAGGGAATGAAAACCTTCACCGACTATGTGCATAAGAAGGGGCTGAAAGCGGGCGGCTATTTGACGCCCTTTGCCATCTATGAAAACTGGCTGGATCTGCCGGTAGACGACACGGGTTATAGCCATCGCGACGCCTGCCTGCATGATGAAAAAGGGCAACTGGTGAAAACCTATCTGGGCAGTTACGCGCTGGATATGTCACACCCGGCGGCGCAGTACATTGTGCGGCGTAATATCAAAAATTATCTCGCATGGGGGTATGACTACATCAAGCTCGATTTCCTGGATATGGGTTTGTATGAAGGGAAACACCACAACCCGGCGGTAAACGGCATTCAGAACTACCGCATCGGCATGAAGATTATGCGTGACGAAGTACTGGCAAGTGGCCGCCCGGTATTCCTGAATGCATCCATTGCGCCACTGCTGCCCGCCGCGTTTACTCACGGCCGCCGCGCTGCCTGCGATACTTCGCTGGGCGTTGCAAACTACAGTGGTATCGAACGCCAGGCCTTTAACAGCGCAGCCTCCTGGTGGAGCAACGGCACGCTATACGATTATAACGATGCCGATATGTTCCTGCCGGAGTACATCATTCAGGGTAATAACCGCTACGGCCAGTTAGCCGCACTGCGCCTTGCCACCACGGTAGCCCTCGGCGGCGGCCACTGGCTGGTTGGCGATAATCTGCCGTTTGTCGATGAAGACCGCAGTGCATGGCTGGAAAATAAAGCCTTACTGAAGGTTGCCGCCGATGGCAGTGCCGCACGGCCAGTTTCCATGAATAATTTCTACCACGCGGGCGAACATAGCCCAGCGATGCTGGTGCGAAAAGACGATAAAGGCGGCGTGTATGTTGGGCTAACCAACTGGCAGAGCAAACCGCAAACCTTGCAACTCACGCCTGCATCACTGGGGCTTAAAGCAGGCAGCAAGTGGCAGATAACCGAACTTTATAGCGGGCAAAGCTGGCAGCAAAAACTCGGCGTTGTGAGCTACCCGCTGGCGGGAGGGGCTGCCGCGCTGCTCCACTTCAGTAAACAATCTGGCGTGACGATTCCGGTGCCTGATAACCTCGCGCAGGGCAAAACGATTACCGCAGGAATAAACAGCTATGAACTGGATTTGGGCAAGCTGACGCAATTTAACCAGATAGTGGTTAAAGAGCCTGCACCGTTTGCGATACGCAATTATGCGCTGGCTTATCAGGAAGGCGGCGCATGGCACACGTTAACGCGTGGCTTTATCCTCGGTGATAAGCGTACCTTTTCGTTCCCGGAGATGAGCGCTCGTCGTCTGCGAGTTCAGTTTGAAAACCACGAAGGGAACCTTAACGCGCCTGAAATTGAGGTTTATCAGCACACCACGGCAGTCCCCGCCATGCACATCGTGCAGGAAAGTATTGCGCCGGGCAGCGAACGGACAGACATGCAGGGCGAGCAGCAATTGATGCAGACCTTCACCCTGCAACAGCCCGATCTGCCAAAGCTCGATTTTTGGTTGTTTGAACGCTACGTGGATGCGGTGCCAGGAGATAACTTCCGGATTCAGATTGTCTTGCTCGATAGCAAAGGTAACCCGGCACAAACGCTGTTTTCGGCAGCCCTGCCACCGTTTAATCTGCCGTCCAGCCCGGCGGTTTACTCCCTCTGGCCGCGTCTGACGGGGTTGGATATCCATAAACGCTATGCGCTGATTTTCAGCTCACAGGGATCAACCTCTCAACCTACGGGAAAAAACAGTTACAGCCTCTGGGTAAGCACAAATAATCCCTACGCCAGCGGAGAACTTCGCCATTCTGTGGACAACGGAAAAACCTGGCAGACTGCTACCAACCAGGATTTGTTATTTGCCCTTTATAGCCGCGCGCCTTTCAAATCAGGAGTGAAGTGATGTTCAAAGCAGGAGTCATACTTTGCGGGATATTATTAAGCGGATGTGCCGCCCAGACCGTTAACACGCCACCGCCGATGTCGCCAATGGACGAGTGTAACCAGGCAACAAAAAATGGCGATACCGTGACTATTGCTGAGAAATGTTCGGCAATTACGCGCGATCGGCAGTAACGCTAAAAACAACAAAGCCCACATGATGTGGGCTTTCAGATTGCTGACAAAGGGTGATAAATGTGTTTTGTAGGGTGGATAAGCGTTAGCGTCATCCACCAGTTGTGTCGGATGACGCTGCGCTTATCCGACCTACTCTTACAAGTCTGGGATTATGCGTAAACAGGCAAACGTGCGCAGATATCCAGAACTTTTTGCTTAGTACGCTCGATAACCGCTTCGTCGTTGATGCTATCCAGCACATCACACATCCAGCCAGCCAGTTCACGAACGTCAGCTTCAGTGAAGCCACGACGAGTCACCGCAGGGGTACCGATACGGATACCGGAAGTCACAAACGGGCTCTTCGGATCGTTTGGTACGCTGTTCTTGTTGACGGTGATGTTCGCACGACCCAATGCAGCATCGGCTTCTTTACCGGTCAGGTTTTTATCAACCAAGTCCAGCAGGAACAGGTGGTTGTCAGTACCGCCAGACACCACTTTGTAGCCACGCTCCAGGAACACAGCAACCATCGCTTTCGCATTTTTGGCCACTTGTTGCTGGTAAGTTTTGAACTCTGGCTCCATCGCTTCTTTCAGTGCGACAGCTTTACCCGCGATGACGTGCATCAGTGGGCCGCCCTGCGCGCCTGGGAATACTGCAGAGTTCAGTTTCTTGTACAGCTCTTCGCTGCCGCCTTTAGCGAGGATCAAACCACCGCGTGGGCCTGCCAGCGTTTTGTGCGTAGTGGTAGTCACAACGTGAGCATGTGGAACCGGGTTCGGGTAAACGCCTGCGGCAATCAGACCCGCAACGTGTGCCATATCAACGAACAGTTTCGCGTCAACCATGTCGGCGATTTCACGCATTTTTGCCCAGTCAACCACACCAGAATAAGCAGAGAAACCACCGATGATCATTTTCGGTTTGTGTTCTTTGGCTTGCTTTTCCAGGTCTGCGTAGTCGATATGACCGGATTCATCGATGCCGTAAGGAACGATGTTGTACAGCTTACCGGAGAAGTTTACCGGGGAGCCGTGAGTCAGGTGGCCGCCGTGTGCCAGGTTCATACCCAGAACGGTGTCGCCTGGTTCCAGCAGCGTGGTGTAGACCGCGAAGTTAGCCTGTGAACCGGAGTGCGGTTGCACGTTAGCGTAATCAGCGCCGAACAGCTCTTTTGCACGGTCGATAGCCAATTGCTCAACCACGTCAACATATTCGCAACCGCCGTAGTAGCGTTTGCCTGGGTAACCTTCAGCGTATTTGTTGGTTAACTGAGAACCCTGAGCCTGCATCACGCGCGGGCTGGTGTAGTTTTCGGAGGCGATCAGTTCAATGTGCTCTTCCTGACGTACTTTTTCTTGCTCCATAGCCTGCCACAGTTGGGCATCATAATCGGCAATGTTCATTTCACGCTTTAACATCCGCATCTCCTAAACTCAGCTAACAGTAAAAATTTACAGCAACGAGGGTGCCCTTTTGGGCGACGGGCAACAGTGTAAACCGAAACAGTGCTGGGTGATAGGCCTTGACAGAGGTTTTTACGCAAACGATTGGCTTGGCGTCCTGCAAGGGTTTGAAGGGGAAAGTGGCAAGCTATTTCAGCGGATATTAATTCATCATCAACATGCATAAATTTCACGTTCTGTGAGCCGAATCGACTCAGTCAGTATCCATTTACAATGTAGTGCTTTTTTTTTAGCGGAGAGTTTTATAAGATGCATTTTAAATGCACTATTAAATTTTAATGTCAGAAAATGGAGCTATACCATGCTTGATGCCCAGACTATCGCTGTTGTGAAATCCACCATTCCCCTGCTTGCAGCAACCGGCCCAAAACTTACCGCACACTTTTACGATCGTATGTTCAGCCATAACCCTGAGCTAAAAGAGATCTTCAATATGAGTAACCAGCGCAATGGCGATCAGCGTGAAGCGCTGTTTAATGCCATCTGTGCTTATGCGACGAATATTGAAAATCTGGCGGTGTTACTGCCTGCGGTAGAAAAAATCGCCCAGAAGCACACCAGTTTCCAGATTAAACCTGAGCAGTACGACATCGTCGGCGGCCACCTGTTAGCAACGCTGGATGAGCTGTTCAGCCCAGGCCAGGAAGTGCTGGATGCGTGGGGCAAGGCGTATGGCGTGCTGGCGGGTGTGTTTATCAACCGTGAAGCGGAAATCTACCAGGATAACGCGGCGAAAAATGGCGGCTGGGAAGGCACGCGTGCTTTCCGCATTGTGGCAAAAGAGCCGCAAAGCCAGCTTATCACCAGTTTTGAATTTGCACCCGTGGATGGCAAACCGGTCGCGGATTATCAGCCTGGCCAATACCTCGGCGTGTGGCTGAAACCAGAAGGGTTCCCGCATCAGGAAATTCGCCAGTATTCACTGACCCGCAAGCCAGATGGTAAAAGCTATCGCATTGCGGTGAAACGTGAAGACCAGGGCCAGGTTTCAAGCTGGCTGCACAATTACGCACAAGTAGGCGATGAACTGCATCTTGCCGCTCCGGCGGGTGATTTCTTTATGAACGTCAACGCACAAACTCCAGTGACGTTGATTTCCGCAGGCGTCGGCCAGACCCCGATGCTGGCGATGCTGGATACGCTGGCGAAAAATGCCCATCACGCCCCCGTAAACTGGTTCCACGCCGCAGAGCATGGCGACGTGCATGCGTTTGCCGACGAAGTGAATGTGCTGGGTGCGCAGTTGCCACGTTTTGATAGCCACGTGTGGTACCGCACACCGAGCGCGGACTGCCGTGCACAGTCAAAATTCGATAGCGAAGGCTTGATGGATTTGGTTGCACTGGAGAGCAAAATCAATACGCCGGATATGCAGTTTTACCTATGCGGCCCGGTGAGCTTTATGCGTTTTGCAGCGGAGCAGTTAGTGAAGTTGGGCGTTGAGCAGAGCCGAATTAACTATGAGTGTTTTGGCCCGCATAAGGTGATGTGATTTTTCAGCCGAAAACATGCCCTCCCCCTAGCCCTCTCCCACTGGAGAGGGGATTTTCTTTCCCCCTCGCCCCTTTGGGGAGAGGGCCGGGGTGAGGGGTAAAAATTAAATCGCGGCGTCGTCTTCTTCCCCAGTACGGATACGCACCACGCGCGCCACGTCAAAGACAAAGATTTTACCATCGCCGATTTTACCGGTTTGCGCGGTACGAATAATGGTGTCCACGCAGGTATCGACGATATCGTCGGTCACGACAATTTCAATTTTCACTTTCGGCAGGAAATCCACCATGTACTCAGCGCCACGGTACAGTTCGGTATGCCCTTTCTGACGACCAAAACCTTTTACTTCTGTTACCGTCATGCCGGTGATGCCAACTTCTGCCAGCGCTTCGCGCACGTCATCCAGTTTGAACGGTTTAATAATCGCATCAATTTTTTTCATAATTCTCTCTGTCATCCCGCACTTCGTCGATTGCTCAAACTACCACAGACTACTCTTTAAAGTCATTGGCATCGAGTTCATGCCGTGAGAGTAGTTTGTAGAATTCTGTCCGGTTACGCCCCGCGATGCGTGCCGCTTGAGTGACATTTCCCTTGGTCATTTGCAGCAATTTGCGCAGGTAATTCAGCTCAAACTGATTACGTGCTTCGACAAAAGTCGGCAGTGCGGTGTTTTCCCCTTCCAGCGCCTGTTGAACCAACGCTTCGCTGATAACCGGAGCGGAAGTCAGGGCCACGCACTGTTCAATCACGTTGACTAACTGGCGCACGTTACCCGGCCAGCTTGCTGCCATCAGGCGTTTCATGGCGTCGGTCGAGAAACTACGCACGAAAGGTTTATGGCGATCGGCTGATTGCCGTAACAGGTGATTTGCCAGCAACGGCACATCTTCGGCGCGTTCATGCAGTGCCGGGATCTTGAGACTCACCACATTCAGGCGATAGAACAAGTCTTCACGAAACTCGCCGCGCTCCATCGCTTTGGGTAAATCACGGTGAGTTGCCGACAGGATACGTACGTCGATATCGAGGTCGCGATTACTGCCCAATGGGCGCACTTTGCGTTCCTGCAACACACGTAACAATTTAACCTGTAACGGAATCGGCATATCGCCAATCTCATCAAGAAACAATGTCCCGCCTTCTGCGGCCTGGAACAGCCCTTCTCTGCTGCTGACTGCGCCGGTGAATGCGCCGCGTGAATGGCCGAACAGTTCAGATTCCAGCAATTGTTCCGGCAACGCGCCACAGTTAATGGCGATAAAGGCCTTTTTGCTGCGTGGGCTGGCGTTATGAATCGCCTGGGCGAGAATTTCTTTACCAGTACCGCTTTGCCCGTTAATCAGCACGCTAACATCAGACTGCGCGACCATGCGTGCTTGTTCCAGTAAACGCTGCATGACTGGGTTGCGGGTGACGATTGTATCGCGCCACATTTCATCTCCGGCGATGTGCGAGTGCGACAACGCATCGTCGATGGCTTTGTAGAGCGCGTCTTTATCAACGGGTTTGGTCAGGAAGCTAAAAACACCCTGCTGTGTGGCGGCAACCGCGTCAGGAATAGAGCCGTGGGCGGTCAAAATAATGACCGGCATCCCTGGCTGCACTTTCTGGATTTCGGCAAATAATGCCATCCCATCCATTTCATCCATTCGCAGATCGCTGATAACCAGGTCGATTTTTTCTCGACCCAACAGACGCAACCCCTCAGCACCACTTTCCGCGGTTGAGACGGTGTAACCTTCGCTGGTCAGACGCATGCCAAGAAGTTTTAGCAGACCAGGATCGTCATCAACCAACAGCAATCTGGCGGGTTTACGCTGTGTCATGGTTTCGCCTCCTGCGCGGGTTTGGTGTTGTCCGGTAGTTCGGCAACAGCCGGTTTACGGTTCGAAAGCTGGCGTTCAATATCCGTAAGGTTTTCCAGTTTCCGGGTGGTCAAACTTAACTGGCTTCTGAGCCGTTGCTGCTGCTCACGCAGCGTATCGAGTTCATTGTCTGAACTTTGCTGCAATTTGCTATAGCGCGAGCGTTCGTCAGAAAGCGCCAGTAGAGAAGCCTGGCCATCACGCCAGACCTGGAACAACGAACGCACTTGCGCCGGGACATCAGCGGCCATGGCATCCAACTTCGTCATGTAACGACGACGCTCAGTTGGGGAAATTTTGGCGTTAGAGAGCAAAATGCCGCGCTTGAAGGTGTCACGCCAGTTATCGGCCGGCCAGCGACGGGCTTCCGCTCGTGCTTCTGCGGGCGCTAAACGTTCAGAGCAATCCATCGCACGCAGCCAGTACAGCGGGTTGCTCATGGAATCCTGGCTCTGGTTTTGCCAGATATCATCACAATTCGTCGACAGGTAATCAGCCAGTTGTTGTTCTGGTTCTTCAACGTGTGGCGGGTGTTTAACATCTTTCGGTGCTGTGTTTTGTACACAACTCGCCAGCAACAAAGGCAGTAGCAATGCTGACAGCGGACTAAAAATCGTCACTTTCATTTTTTATTTTTCTCGGGAAATACAGGTAACTCGATCCGGAAGCAAACATCTGCCGTTTCATCGTCAATCAGGTGCAATTCGCCACGCATGCGACGAATACAATCCAGGGCAATACTCAGACCCAGACCGCTACCTTTTACCGCACCTTTACGCTGGTGGCTTCCCTGATAAAAAGGTACAAAAATCATCTCTCGCTCTGCAGCCGGAATGGGGTCGCCGGTATTCGCGACATCAATCAGTAGCATGTTTCCGACCTGCGAGCTTCGCAGATAAATGGTACCGGATTCAGACCCATAGTGCACCGCATTGGAATAGAGATTATCCAGCACACTGGCTAACAACATGGGTTCAGCGAGGCAAGCCTGCGGGCTAAAGTGGCACTCGGTACGCATCATTTTAGCCCGTGCTGGCAAACTGTGAGCGGCGATAATCACATCCATCAGCGGTTTGATCTCAACTTTTTCAAGTTCGACCGGAACATCCGCTAGTTTGCGGTTGTAATCCAGTAATTGCTCAATCAATTTTTGTAAGTGACGGCTACTATTATCGAGAATTTCTACCACTTCTTTTTGGTCGTTAGTCAGTGGCCCGACGACCTGGTCGGCAAGCAGTTCGGTGCCTTCACGCATACTGGCGAGTGGCGTTTTTAGTTCATGGGAAATATGGCGCAAAAATTCATGGCGCTGGGATTCGAGCCACGACAAGCGCTCGCTTAACCAGACAATCCGCTGCCCGACAGAACGCAGTTCGCGCGGCCCGCCTTTAAACAATACCGTATTGCCCAGTGAATGCCCTTCGCCAAGCAAATTAATCATCCGCTCAATCCCTTTTACCGGACCGATAATCATGCGCGTAAAGATCATTACCAACGCGAAACTCAACAGGAATAAAACCAGCGCCTGCCAGCCAAAGAATTGCCCGCGCTCGGCGATTTCTTGCTGAAGTTGTTGCCCACGGGAAAAGACCACCGCGCGTGTGGCTTGTACCATTTCGGCATTTTTGGTGGCGAAGGTTTCAAGGTGTGCAGAAGCGGCGACATCTGGCCCGCTATTTTTACATTGTATTTCGGCAAGATCGTTTAGCGACTGGCGTAGAGCGCTATAAAGTTGATTGTCCGGTAAAACCCCTTGATGGGCTTCTAGCATTTGCGCATAACGCTTACGCTGCCCTTGATAAAGCGTGGCAAGCGTGGCGTCATCCAGCACACAGTACTGCCGGTAGCTACGTTCCATTTCCAGCGCCACGTTCGTCATAGCCTGGCTACGACGGGCATCCACCAGCGTAGTGCGGTTGGTGAGTGCCGCTTGATCGCTAAGTGCATTGAGGCTTTGCCAGGCTTGCCATGCCAGAACCAGCAGCGGCACCAACACCAACAAAAAAGCCATCATCACAAGCTGGCGTAAAGAGCGCGGGAAAAAATGCCACTGGTTCAATAGCTTCATCTCATTGGGATTGTGAATAATTCGATGCTAGCTGGGAATGGGGGGAGTTTAAAGTTCAGAAATGACAAAGGCAGAGAATAATCTCTGCCTTTGTTCTGAAATCAGGCGGTGCCTTACTCAACGTTTCGCCCGGAGCATGATAAAGCAGCACGAAGCTGGCAATAATCAAAAGTCGGACGGCAGGCACCTTGTGTGCGTCATTCTATGGTTTATGTAGCACTACCCTTGCGGGGGCTGACATAAGAAGGTGAATGAGCCACTGCGCAGTATTATGCAGTATGTGTGCCACATTTGCTACAAAATAGACAACTAAATGTTTTTATTATGTTTATTTGCAGTAATGCTTGTTTATGAATTTGTTTGTTTTTTGCACATAGTGTCGCTAATTTGCAACAATATTATTAATGAAAAATTAAACCACTTTAAATCAATAAGATAAATGTCTCCTTTAGGAGACATTCAGGGTGAGGTAGTGTCGGGGATTGGGGACATATTTGTTTGCCCTTACCCCGGCCCTCTCACACGGGAGCTGTCTCTTATACATACACAACTTACCCTGGCAATTTTGTCAGGGTAAGATCTGTTAGCCTCGCAGGTATTCCGTTCACCCGTGCGTTCAGCTATCTCTTTAATTCCTGAAAACGGTGAACGTATCAAGGTGTTAACGCCAACACCTTGATAATCCAGGCGCCCGGCAAATCAATCGCCGCTAAAGCGGTAAACACCGTTTTTTACCCTTCATTCGGGGTCGTTCGCGATTCGTTCCCGACGATCGCTCTCTCACGAGGTTCCCGACCACGTGCCCCCGACTGAAGGGCGAAAAACGGTGCGATTGAAGCCGGGAACAAGGTCAAAACCGGCCTGGTTTTTGACTTTGACCTTGAATTTCTGGTCCGGCTTAAATCGCCTCCATTTTGACTCCAGGTGGCAGGGTCCAGCCGTCGGGAGCGGCCCTCAAAGATGTGACTAAGAGACAGCCCCCAGGAGAGGGGGAAAGTCAAAGTCCCTTCTCCCTCAGGGAGAAGGTCAGGATGAGGGTGGTTAATTAACCCAGTTGCTTACGCGCATTGCGGAAAATACGCATCCACGGGCTATCTTCGCCCCACTCAGCAGGGTGCCAGGAGTTGCTAACGGTACGGAACACGCGCTCCGGGTGCGGCATCATAATCGTGACGCGCCCGCTTTCGTTGGTGACCGCCGTGATGCCGTTTGGTGAACCGTTCGGGTTCGCCGGGTAGTTTTGTGTCACTTTGCCGAAGTTGTCGATAAAGCGCAGCGCCACCAGACCTTTGCTTTCGAGTGCCGCGAGATGTGCCGTATCGCGTACTTCAACATGCCCTTCACCGTGAGAAACCGCGATTGGCATGTGCGAGCCCACCATGCCTTGCAGCAGCAACGACGGGCTAGAAGTGACTTCCACCAGGCTGAAGCGCGCTTCAAAGCGGTCTGAATGGTTGCGCACAAAACGCGGCCACAGTTCGCTGCCCGGAATCAGTTCACGCAGGTTCGACATCATCTGGCAGCCGTTACACACGCCCAACGCCAGGGTTTGTGGACGGTGGAAGAAGGTTTCGAACTCATCACGCACGCGGGAGTTAAACAGAATGGACTTCGCCCAACCTTCACCTGCGCCCAGTACGTCGCCGTAAGAGAAGCCACCACAAGCTACCAGCGCCTGGAAATCTTCCAGACCGCGACGGCCTGCCAGCAAGTCACTCATATGCACGTCGATGGCATCAAAGCCCGCACGATGGAAGGCCGCAGCCATTTCAACGTGTGAGTTAACGCCCTGCTCGCGCAACACGGCTACTTTCGGGCGCGCACCCGTCGCGATAAACGGTGCTGCGATATCTTCTTTGATATCGAAGCTCAATTTAACGTTCAGGCCAGGATCGTTGTCATTAGCTTTCGCTTCATGTTCCTGATCGGCACACTCTGGGTTGTCGCGCAGACGCTGCATCTGCCAGGTGGTTTCTGCCCACCACATGCGAAGCGTTGTACGGCTTTCGCTAAATACCGCGTGGCCGTCAGCTGACAGTGTAAAACGGTCACCCGCCACGGCTTTACCGAGGAAGTGGACACAATCAGCCAGGCCATGCTCTGCCAGGGTTTTCTCAACCGCATCACGGTCAGCAGCTTTAACCTGAATCACTGCGCCCAACTCTTCGTTGAACAGTGCTGCCAGATGGTCTTTACCGAGGGTTGCGATGTCAGCTTCCACGCCGCAGTGACCCGCGAAGGCCATTTCGGCCAGTGTCACCAGCAGGCCGCCGTCAGAACGGTCGTGGTAGGCCAGCAATTTCTGCTCGGCAACCAACGCCTGAATCGCGTTAAAGAAGCCTTTCAGTTGTTCAGCACTGCGCACGTCCGCAGGTTTGTTGCCCAGTTGACGGTAAACCTGAGACAGCGCGGTAGCGCCCAATGCGTTGTGGCCTGCGCCTAAATCAATAAGCAATAAGGCATTATCTTCAGTTTGCAGTTGTGGCGTCACGGTACGACGAACATCTTCCACACGGGCAAATGCAGTAATAACCAGCGACAGCGGAGAAGTCATCTCACGCTGTTCGTTACCTTCCTGCCAGCGGGTTTTCATCGACATGGAGTCTTTGCCCACCGGAATAGTCAGGCCGAGCGTTGGGCAAAGTTCTTCACCCACGGCTTTCACGGCTTCGTAAAGACCGGCGTCTTCACCAGGGTGACCGGCTGCGGACATCCAGTTTGCAGAGAGCTTAATTCGGTTCAGCGCGCCAATTTGCGTCGCCGCAATGTTAGTCAGTGCTTCACCAACCGCCAGGCGACCTGATGCCGCAAAGTCCAGCAATGCAACTGGTGCGCGTTCGCCAAGAGACATCGCTTCACCGTAGTAGCTATCGAGGCTTGCAGTGGTGACCGCACAGTTAGCGACCGGAATCTGCCACGGCCCAACCATCTGGTCGCGAGCAACCATACCGGTTACCGAACGGTCACCAATGGTGACCAGGAAGGTTTTTTCTGCCACGGTCGGCAAGTGCAGCACGCGATTGACCGCATCAGCAATGGTGATATTGCGGCAATCCAGCGCATCACCTGTTGCTTTCAGGGTTTCAACGTTACGTTCCATTTTTGGCGTTTTACCAAGCAGAACGTCCAGCGGCATATCAATCGGCTGGTTGTCGAAATGGCTATCGTTGAGTGTCAGATGTTTTTCTTCGGTGGCTTCACCAATGACGGCGTACGGCGCGCGTTCGCGGCGGCACAGTTCGTCAAACAGCGGCAACTGGTCTGGAGCAACCGCCAGGACATAACGTTCCTGGGATTCGTTACACCATACTTCCAGCGGGCTCATGCCCGGCTCGTCGTTCAGAATGTCACGTAGTTCGAAACGCCCACCACGCCCACCATCGCTCACCAGTTCTGGCATTGCGTTGGAGAGGCCACCCGCGCCGACATCATGAATAAACAGGATTGGGTTGGCATCGCCCAACTGCCAGCAACGGTCAATAACTTCCTGGCAACGACGTTCCATTTCTGGGTTGTCGCGCTGTACGGATGCAAAATCCAGATCCGCGTCAGACTGACCTGAAGCCATAGAAGAAGCAGCACCGCCACCCAAACCGATGTTCATAGATGGGCCACCGAGCACGATAAGTTTCGCACCAACGGTGATTTCGCCCTTCTGAACGTGGTCAGCACGAATGTTGCCAATACCGCCCGCCAGCATAATTGGCTTGTGGTAACCGCGCAGTTCTACGCCGTTGTGGCTGTTGACTTGCTCTTCGTAAGTACGGAAGTAGCCCGTCAGCGCCGGACGACCAAATTCGTTGTTAAATGCCGCACCGCCCAATGGGCCGTCGGTCATAATATCCAGCGCCGTTACGATACGGTCTGGCTTGCCAAAATCTTCTTCCCACGGCTGTTCAAAGCCAGGAATACGCAAGTTGGAAACCGAGAAACCGACCAGACCGGCTTTAGGTTTAGCACCACGGCCTGTCGCACCTTCATCACGGATTTCGCCACCGGAACCGGTCGCCGCACCCGGCCATGGGGAAATAGCAGTTGGGTGGTTGTGGGTTTCGACTTTCATCAGGATGTGCGCATCTTCCTGGTGGTAGTCATAGCGGCCCGCTTCATGATCGGCAAAGAAACGCCCGACGACCGAACCTTCCATCACTGCGGCGTTATCTTTATAAGCCGATAACACGTAGTCCGGGGTTTTCTCAAAGGTATTTTTAATCATTTTAAACAGCGATTTAGGCTGTTCTACGCCGTCAATAATCCAGTCGGCGTTGAAAATTTTGTGGCGGCAATGTTCGGAGTTAGCCTGCGCGAACATATACAGCTCGATATCGTTCGGGTTGCGCCCCAGTTTGCTGAACGCATCCTGCAAATAATCGATTTCGTCTTCTGCCAGTGCCAGACCCAGACGGATGTTAGCTTCAACCAGCGCTTCGCGACCTTGCGTTAACAGATCAACACTTTGCACTGGAGCAGGCTGATGTTGAGAGAACAGTTGCTGGGCATCATTGAGCGAGTCAAACACGCTTTCCATCATGCGGTCATGCAGTAGTGCGGCAACTTGCTGGCGCTGTGCATCTGTCAGCGAGCTACCAGACACGTAATAAGCCACACCGCGTTCCAGACGCTTAACTTTGGCTAAATCGCAGTTATGGGCAATATCAGTCGCTTTAGAGGACCAGGGTGAGATGGTACCAGGACGCGGCGTGACCAGAATCAGGTGGCCGGTCGGGGCATGGTCGGCAAGGGTTGGACCATATTTCAACAACCGTTGCAGACGGGTTTGCTCATCAGCGCTCAGCGGCGCGTCAAGATCGGCAAAGTGAACATACTCGGCATAAATGTCGCTGACCGGAAGGTTGGCGTCATTAAAGCGGGCCAGTAATTTGTTAATACGAAATGCCGATAAAGCGGGCGAACCACGCAGAATTTCCATCATCAAAGATCTCTCGTCTTCGAAACGCCAGGGGGACGCTTCAGTGGGCGCAAGGGGAAAACGGGCGCCATTATAGAGAATCCGCGGCCTTGACGAAACCGTTTGCGTATAAATAAACGGATTAGTTTTCAGTGGCGAGAATTTAGCCATAAATGTTGAATAAGTTGCACAGTGGCGTTTTGTTAAGCAAAATGCGCCACACCTTATTGTATAACCTCCATTTTTGATGCTCTGTTGTTAGCGAAAACTCGACGCCTCGTTGCAGATTAAATACTTGAAAAGATTTAAGATTAATTATCTGCTTATCGGTGCCGTAACCGTGTTGCTGGCAGTGGCGCTCTGGCCCTCCATTCCCTGGTTCGGACAAGCCGAAAACCGCATCGCCGCCATTCAAGCGCGGGGGGTTTTGCGCGTCAGTACTATTGAGTCACCGCTGACCTACACCCTTTATCAGGGTAAAAAAATTGGCCTCGATTATGAGCTGGCGGAACAGTTTGCCAGGTATCTGGACGTGAAGCTGGAAGTGACTGTTCGCCCAAATATTCAGGAACTGTTTGACGACATTGATAGTGGCCGGGCCGATATTATCGCAGCGGGTCTGGTGTATGACACACAACGTAGCCAGCATTACCAGGCGGGGCCGGCATATTATTCCGTTTCCCAGCAGATGGTTTATCGCATGGGTAGCCAACGCCCAAAGACGTTGGCGAGCATCAAAGAAAACCAGCTGGTGCTGTCACCTGGTGTCACATCGCTGGGCGCATTGAACAAACTTAAACAACAGAAATATCCGGATTTAAGCTGGCGCATTGATAATCAGCTCAGCAGTACAGAGCTGATGCAGCAAGTCGTGGATGGGAAGATTGCATTTACCATTGCCGATTCCGTGGCCATCAGCACCTTCCAGCGCGTTCATCCACAGTTGGCTGTCGCACTGGATATCACCGACGAGCAGCCGGTGACGTGGTTTAGCGCATTAGATAGCGACGACAGCCTTTCCGCTGCCCTGCTCGACTTTTATAACCGTCTCAATAGCGACGATACCTTTGCGCGCCTCGAAGAAAAATATCTCGGCCATGTTGGCGATTTTGATTATGTCGATACCCGCACCTTCCTCAAAGCGGTAGATTCCGTGCTGCCAGAGCTACAGCCACTCTTTGAAAAACATGCCACCGAAATAGACTGGCGTTTGCTGGCTGCCATCTCTTATCAGGAATCACATTGGGATAACCAGGCGACCTCGCCAACCGGTGTGCGTGGGTTGATGATGCTGACCAAAAATACCGCACAAAGCCTTGGAGTGACTGACCGGTTAGATCCAGAGCAAAGTATTGAAGGAGGAAGCCGTTATCTGAGAGATATGATGACGAAAGTCCCTGACAGTGTGCCAAAGGATGAACAAATTTGGTTTGCGCTGACCGCCTATAACATGGGATACGCTCATATGCTGGATGCCCGTCAACTGACGGCGAAGCAAAAAGGTAATCCGGACAGCTGGGCGGACGTCAAAATGCGCCTGCCGCTACTTAGCCAAAAACAGTACTACTCGAAAACAAAGTATGGTTATGCCCGTGGTCATGAGGCGTATGCCTATGTGGAGAATATCCGCAAATATTACATTAGCCTGGTGGGATATTTGCTCGAAAAAGAGAAACTGATAGCGCAAACGGAAAAACAAGAAGAAGAAAATGCACTACAAGATCCCGTCGCTGACGCTGAAGATCAGGCTACTCCGCACTTCGGGCCTTTTCCTTTAGGGCCTTTTTCTCAAGGCGACGAGCGCGAAAAAAATCGCTCAACATTGCCGAACACTCTGCTGCCATTACGCCCTCAGTCACATTAACCTGGTGATTCATACCAGGGTGGCCCAGCACATCCATTAGCGATCCAATCGCGCCAGTTTTGGCATCACGCGCGCCAAAGACTAAATGACCGATGCGGCCATGAACCATCGCGCCTGCACACATGACGCAAGGCTCGAGGGTGACGTAAAGTGTGGTTTCCAGCAGGCGATAATTTTGCAATACCAACCCACCCTGGCGCAGTGCCATAATTTCCGCATGCGCTGTCGGATCGTGTCTACCAATCGGTCGGTTCCAGCCTTCGCCAATCACCTGGTTGTTATGCACCAGCACCGCACCAACCGGAACTTCACCTTCTTCCCACGCACGACGTGCAAGGGTCAGCGCATGACGCATCCAGTGTTCGTGGGTAAATTCACTTTCTGACAAGGGACTCTCCGGGCTAGCTTAGGGCGGCGCATTATACACAGTCGTTACAAGAGACGGAATTATTCGAGTTGCTGGAGATTACCCTGCGGTGTAACCCTCCAGCGGTGCTGGCAGAAAAAGAGTAGCGGGTTGTCTTGATTGCTGTCGCTGTAACCACTGTAGAGTTGCAGTGGCGTGCCGATTTGTTGTTCCAGCTGTGACACTTTTTCATGCCCGAGGCAACGCAATGTGAGTACCCACCCACCGTGGGAGCGCTTGATTTGGCTGGCGATAAGCTTCACTTTTGGCAGCCACGGCGTATCGAAATAAACCTGCTGCACCAGCGGTTGTGGGGAGCCGGTGATAAGCCAGACATCAGCATCTGAACTGGTCAGGTAATCGGTCAGGCGCTGTTGTACTACGGGGAATGCAGTCACGCGCTCACGGAACCACGTCACGAAATTCGTTTCCAGTTGCTTGAGGCGCGTTTCGCTGTGACCGAAGGTTGCGCCCCACAACAACAGGCTCATTGGCCAGCGAGCGGCGCGCCCCTTAAACAATAACGCGCCACCGATCACCGGCAGAAGCGGAATGACAAGTAACAGATTGAGGGGCTGATGGCGCAGCAAGTAGCGCAAGAAGCTGCCGAACATATCCTGCTGATGCAGCGTGCCATCTAAATCGAAAAAAACTACCCGACGCTCACTCTGAGTTGCCAAACGTTACTCCTCTGGATCATTAAAGCCCATAAACCATGTAAATAAGAACCCGGCGATAACCGCTATCAGAAAGCCTAACAGATAGAACATCACTTTTCCGGCAACAATGGTTAATGCCAGCGGTAAACCTGAAATTCCGAAGGTGATGACAGTCGCCACTTTCCAGTAACTGATGAGCGCCCCACCCACCGCGCCGCCTAAACAGGCGCCGATAAATGGTTTACCCAACGGCAACGTTACCCCGAAAATCAACGGTTCACCGATACCCAGCAACCCAACGGGTAATGCGCCTTTAATCAGTTTTTTCAGGCGTTGGTTACGCGTTTTCAGCAATACCGCCAGTGCCGCCCCGACCTGCCCGACACCGGCCATCGCCAGAATGGGCAGCAAAGCGTTTTGGCCGTGTGTCTGGATAAGCTCAACATGAATCGGCACCAGTCCCTGATGTAACCCCGACAAGACTAGCGGCAGGAAGACGCCAGAAAGTATTGCACCGACCACCAGTCCACCTTTATCAATTGCCAGGGTCGCACCGTGGGCAATCGCATCAGAAATCAGGCCACCCAGCGGTTGTAACGCCACAATCGCAATCGATGCAGTAATTAAGGTGGTCAGCAGTGGGTTGAGGATCAGCTCAATTGAACCTGGCAATAACTTGCGTAACCGTTTTTCAATCCAGCACATCAGCGCCACCACCAGCAACACCGCGATAACCCCGCCGCGCCCCGGTTGCAGGTTTTCGCCAAACAGGTGGATTTGCGCCAGTTGCGGGCTGGAAAGAATCCCGGCCATCACGCCGCCCATCGCCATTGAGCCGCCGAATACTTTAGCGGCATTTACGCCCACCAGAATATTCATGATAGCAAACACGGCACTACCGAAGATGGCAAGTAAGCCGAGAATGTTCGGATACTGCGTGGCAAGGTCACCCACAATATCCGGGCGTTTGAGGATATTAATAATCCCGGTGATAAGCCCTGAAGCAATAAAAGCAGGAATCAATGGAATAAAGACGTTGGCCAGTTTACGCAGCGCTTCGCTCATCGGAGCCTGATAACGCGCTTTCGCCTGAGCTTTATTCTGCGCAATATCGTCTTCTGCTAAGAGCGTTTGACCATTGCTTTGCAACAGTTCACGCATGGCATCGACTACCTGAGCTGCACGACCCGGCCCAACAATAAGCTGATGCTGCGTTCCTTGTTTCACATAGCCGCTAACTCCCGGCAGTTTCTTCAGACGGGCAATATCAAGCTGGTTATCGTCATGTACTTCGACGCGTACGCGTGTCATACAGTTTTCCAGACGGGCGATATTTGCCTGCCCACCGATTCCAAGCAATATTTCACTGGCAAGAGTTGCTGTCATATCCATGATTCAGTGCCTGCTTTTAGTTTTTCAGTGCTGGGCGAAGATAACCATTGCTGTCTGCCAGACGCGTGTAAGCCGTCTGCGCATCCACACCAGTGAGTATCATTAGAATGGCGGGCTTCACTTCGTAATCTGTTTGTTTGAGCGCATTTTCAGCATCAATACGAGCGGCTCCGGTCGCTTCCATGACAATACGACACGCCCGATCCACAAGCTTAATATTGGTGGCTTTCATATCGACCATCAGGTTCTGGTAAACCTTACCCAGTTTCACCATCGCGCCAGTGGAAACCATATTCAGCACCAGTTTTTGCGCAGTGCCTGATTTCAGACGCGTGGAACCCGTCAGGGCTTCCGGGCCGACGACCGGAGAAATGGCAATTTCAGCTTCCAGTGCAATGGCAGAACCTGGATTACAGGAAATCGCTGCGGTACGACAGCCAAGATTGCGCGCATAACGCAGGCCACCAATCACATACGGCGTGCGGCCTGACGCAGCAAGCCCAACCACCATGTCGTTGGCGGTTAGCTCCAGGGCTTTCAGGTCGTCCTCGCCCAATTGCTGGTTGTCTTCAGCACCTTCGACGGCTTTCAGTAATGCGCCAGGGCCACCGGCGATTAAACCAATCACCAGACCGTGTGGCACGCCAAAAGTCGGCGGGCATTCTGAGGCGTCCAGCACACCTAACCGTCCGCTAGTTCCCGCGCCCATATAAATCAAACGGCCACCCGCCTGAAGCGACACAGCGGCAGCATCAACGGCTTTGGCAACTTCGGGCAGTGTTTTCTCAACAGCCTCGGCCACCAGGGCATCCTGTTGATTAAAGCGCTGGACCATTTCAAGTGTAGAGAGACAATCGAGATCCATGGTTTGTGGATTACGAGTTTCAGAAACGAGTGAGCCGAGATTCATCATGTGCCTTTGAATATTTAATTCCTTAAAGTTTCTACATGATGGAATATTAAATTCATTCAGGCGAGCGTAATTTACGTTATTATGGAGCCGCTCACATAATTGACCCGACGGACTGGAGAGGACATGAACTGCTTATTGCGTATTCGAAGCCGCTACCCAACCCTGGCACAAAGCGACCGTAGACTGGCTGACTTTTTGCTGGAGAAGCCCGACTACGCGCGCCATTTAAGTTCACAGCAGCTTGCCACCGAGGCAGGTGTCAGCCAGTCCAGCGTGGTGAAATTTTCCCAAAAACTGGGGTTCAAAGGCTTTCCGGCTCTGAAACTGGCAATCAGTGAAGCACTGGCCAGCGGCCAGGAACCACAATCTGTGCCTGTTCATAATCTGATATTGGGTGATGACCCACTGCGGTTAGTGGGCGAAAAGCTGATTAAGGATAATTTGGCCGCGATGCGTGCCACGCTTGATGTCAACAGTGAAGAAAAACTGCTAGCGAGTGTGGATATGTTGCGCAATGCACGCCGGGTGCTGCTGGTAGGTATTGGCGCCTCTGGCCTGGTTGCCAAGAATTTTTCCTGGAAGCTGATGAAAATTGGTATTAATGCGGTGGCGGAGCAAGACATGCATGCATTACTGGCGACGGCCCAAGCTTCAAGCAGTGACGACGTGCTATTGGCTATTTCCTATTCTGGTGAACGGCGTGAGATAAATCTTGCCGCTGATGAAACCCTGCGTACCGGAGCAAAAATCCTCGCGATTACCGGTTTTACACCTAACGCTTTACAACAACGCGCCACTCTTTGCCTGTATACCATCGCTGAAGAACAGGCGACACGCAGCGCGGCAATTTCATCCACCAGCGCGCAAATGATGCTGACCGACCTTCTGTTTATGGCGCTGGTACAAAGGGATTTGGAACATGCGCCGGGGCGAATTCGCCACAGTGAAGCACTGGTAAAAAAACTGGTTTGACCGGTGATTGGGCGTATAATGCCCGCCCTGTTTCTGTTGTTATCGAGATCTTCCCATGGCACTGCTCATCACTAAAAAATGTATTAACTGCGATATGTGCGAGCCGGAGTGCCCGAACGAAGCTATTTCCATGGGGGAGAGCATTTATGAGATCAACACCGATCGCTGCACTGAATGCGTCGGGCATTACGAAACGCCAACCTGCCAGAAAGTCTGTCCGATCCCGAATACTATCATTAGCGATCCGGCGCATATTGAGAACCAGGAGCAACTGTGGGACAAGTTCGTTCAGTTGCATCATGCAGACAAACTTTAGTTCTCAATAATTACCGTTGCACACGCATAGTGCCGTTCATCGGCAAGCGTAACATGCACTGAGCGCACGCCCATTCTTTGCGCGACTCGTTCCGCCTCTTCCCAAAACCGTAATTGCGGTTTGCCTAGTGGATCGTTAAAAACCTCGAACTGATTAAACGCCAGGCCATTGCGAATTCCTGTCCCAAACGCTTTGGCTGCAGCTTCCTTTACTGCAAAGCGTTTGGCAAGAAAGCGCACCGGCTGCTGGTGCGCCTGGTATTGCAGCCATTCATTGGCACTAAGCACACGCTTCGCCAGGCGGTCGCCGGAACGTGAGATAACGCTTTCGATACGCGCTATCTCCACGATATCGGTGCCAAGGCCAAGAATAGCCATTAGCTACGTGCTTCCAGCATCAGACGTTTCATTTCTGCTACCGCTTCTTTCAAACCGCTCATTACCGCACGGCCAATTATTGCATGGCCGATATTCAGCTCATGCATTTCTGGCAAACGGGCAATAGCTTTGACGTTGTGATAAGTCAGCCCGTGTCCGGCGTTCACTTTCAGGCCTTTTCCGGCGGCATAGGTTGCAGCTTCGGCAATACGCGCCAGTTCTTTGGCTTGAGTCACGTCGTCTTTTGCATCAGCGTAGCAGCCGGTGTGAATTTCGATATATGGCGCGCCAACAGCTACCGCTGCATCAATTTGCGCGTGGTCAGCATCAATAAACAGAGAAACCAGAATGCCAGCATCGGCCAGCCGTTTGCAGGCATCACGCATTTTATCCAGTTGACCGGCGACATCTAGCCCGCCTTCGGTAGTCACTTCCTGACGCTTTTCTGGCACAAGGCAGCAGAAATGAGGCTTGGTTTCGCAAGCAATATCAAGCATCTCTTCGGTAACGGCCATTTCCAGATTCATACGTGTGTCGAGGGTCTGGCGCAAGATGCGTACATCGCGATCGGTGATGTGCCGGCGATCTTCACGCAGGTGAACGGTAATACCGTCAGCCCCTGCTTGTTCGCAGATAAATGCCGCCTGCACTGGGTCTGGGTATGCCGTGCCACGTGCGTTACGTAAAGTTGCGATGTGATCGATATTGACGCCTAACAGTAATTTAGACATGCCTTTCCTCGGGTCAGAACGGTTTGAGTTCAGGCAGTTTACACCGGGTAAGGAAAGCATGGCTACGACCAGACGTTATTGCGGGTCTTGTGGTGATTTGAGTGGTGGAATTTTAGGCACAAACTGGCGGAATAATTCGCGGCTTTTAAGCGGTTTGCCACCGAGGTAAGGTTTCAGCGCCATTCTGGTAAAACGTTTCGCGGCGCGTAAGGATGCAATATCAGGGAATTCGCGATTGGCGAGAGCTTTGAGTTCATGCCCAGTGAAACTACGGTTATCCACCACCAGGCTCGCGATAAACCCTTTCTCTTCACGATAGCGATAAGTCATGGTGTCGCTGACTTCTTCCCCGCTTCCTGCGCAGTGCAGGAAATCCACGCCATATCCCAGGTGCCCCAGCAGAGCCAATTCAAATCGGCGCAATGCCGGTTCCGGCGAGCCGCTGGTTCCCGCTAATGCCTGAATGCAATGAAGGTAGTCGAAAAATAATTCAGAGAAACGGGTTTCATCTTCCAGAACGCGTGAAACCAGTTCATTCACGTACAGGCCGCTGTAGAGCGTAATACCACTAAGTGGAAGTGCCAGTGAGACAGCTTCGGCGCTACGCAGTGTTTTGACTTCACCACGACCGCCCCAGCGAACCAGCAAAGGGGTAAAGGGTTGTAGAGTCCCTTTAAGGTTAGAGCGGCGAGAACGAGCGCCTTTCGCAATTAAACGAACGCGCCCGGACTCTTCAGAAAAGAGGTCTAGCAGAAGGCTGGTTTCGCTCCAGGGGCGACTATGCAGGACAAAAGCCCGTTGCCAGCCTTCCATTGGTTAGTCGTCTGTGTAGCCGAGGCTGCGCAACGCGCGCTCGTCATCTGCCCAGCCGGATTTAACCTTCACCCACAATTCCAGGTGAATTTTCGCTTCAAACATGTCTTCCATGTCTTTACGCGCTTCGATACCGATGGTTTTGATTTTGGCGCCTTTGTTGCCAATCACCATTTTCTTCTGGCCTTCACGTTCAACCAGAATCAAACCATTGATGTCGTAACCACCGCGAGCGTTAGTCACAAACTGTTCAATTTCAACGGTCACGGAATACGGTAATTCCGCGCCAAGGAAACGCATCAGCTTTTCACGGATGATTTCAGAAGCCATGAAACGCTGAGAACGGTCAGTGATGTAATCTTCCGGGAAGTGATGAATCGCTTCTGGCAGACGTTTACGCACGATGCTGGCGATAGTATCCACGTTCATGCCGTTTTCAGCAGAAATAGGCACGATATCGAGGAAGTTCATCTGGCTACCGAGGAATTGCAGGTGCGGCAGCAAAACGCCTTTATCCTGGACGTTATCGACTTTGTTCACCGCAAGAATTACCGGCGCTCGCGCGTCACGCAGTTTGTTAAGCACCATCTCGTCATCTGCGGTCCACTTAGTGCCTTCAACCACAAAGATAACCAGCTCAACGTCACCGATGGAGCTGCTGGCAGCTTTGTTCATCAGGCGGTTGATGGCACGTTTTTCTTCCATATGCAACCCTGGGGTATCGACGTAAATCGCCTGATACGGACCTTCAGTATGGATGCCCATAATGCGGTGACGAGTGGTCTGCGCTTTACGGGAAGTAATAGAGATTTTTTGCCCAAGCAACTGGTTTAGCAGCGTGGATTTGCCGACATTCGGGCGACCAACGATGGCCACGAATCCGCAAAAGGTTTGTTCTTCGCTCATTATTCCAGCTCCAGCTTGATAAGCGCCTGCTCAGCTGCAGCCTGTTCCGCTTTACGGCGGCTTGAACCGGTACCAACGACCGGCTCAGGCAGGCCACTCACCTGACAGTGAATGGTAAATTCCTGATCGTGCGCTTCACCACGAACCTGCACCACCAAATAAGATGGCAGTGGCAAGTGGCGACCCTGCAAATACTCTTGCAGACGCGTCTTAGGGTCTTTTTGCTTATCGCCTGGGCTAATTTCATCCAGACGAGATTGATACCAGGAAAGAATTAAGCGCTCAACGTTCTGGATATCGCTGTCGAGGAAAACACCACCAATTAAGGCTTCGACGGTATCGGCCAGAATAGATTCGCGGCGGAAACCACCGCTTTTCAATTCACCCGGCCCAAGGCGCAGACATTCGCCTAATTCAAATTCGCGGGCAATTTCTGCCAGCGTATTTCCGCGCACCAGCGTCGCACGCATACGGCTCATATCGCCCTCGTCAACACGAGGGAAACGATGGTAAAGCGCGTTTGCGATAACGTAGCTAAGAATTGAGTCACCCAGGAATTCCAGACGCTCATTGTGCTTGCTGCTGGCACTGCGATGCGTTAATGCCTGTTGCAACAGATCCTGATGTACAAAAGTGTAGCCCAGCTTACGCTGCAGCCTATTTATTACGATGGGGTTCATGCGATACCAATTAATGAATGCGTCAATTATTCAGCACACGGAACAGACCTGAAAAAGAGAACCAACGCTGTTTCGTTTGCCGTGGCTCCTCTAAGAGGAGCCAACCTTAATACGGGGGGATATTCTATAGATAACGACATAGAAAGTCGTTATCTGAATAGATTTAATTGATCAATGAATTCCGCCAATACGGCTTAAACGAACACCCGTTGGCCATTCACCTTCTTGTTTCTCAAAACTCATCCAGATTGCCGTCGCTTTACCGACCAGATTTGCCTCAGGAACAAAGCCCCAATAACGGCTATCAGCGCTGTTATCGCGGTTATCACCCATCATGAAGTAATGGCCTGGTGGAACAATCCAGGTCGCCAGTTGTTGGCCTGGTTGCTGGTAGTACATCCCCAGTTGATCCTGAGCGATTGGCACCGTCAATATGTTGTGAGTTACATCACCCAACGTTTCTTTGCGCTCAGACAGACGGATACCGTCTTCTTTGGTCTGGTTCAGCGGCAACTGGAAAAAACCAGAATTCGCTTCACTGCCGTTACGGCGCGCAAAGGTCTGAACGAAATCGCTCGGCTCTACGTTGCTGTAAGTAATTGGCAGAGCGTTATCACATGCCTGGCCAGAACTGCAATTTGGCTGGACCGTGACTTCTTTTGCAACGGGATCGTAACTGACGCGATCGCCTGGTAAACCAACAGCACGCTTGATGTAATCCAGACGAGGATCTTGCGGGTATTTAAAGACCACAATATCACCGCGTTTTGGATGACCCGTTTCAATGAGCGTTTTCTGGTAAATAGGATCTTTAATGCCGTAAGCAAATTTCTCCACCAGAATAAAGTCGCCAATTAATAACGTTGGCATCATTGATCCTGATGGGATCTGGAACGGTTCATAGATAAACGAACGCACGATCAAGACAATAGCGAGCACCGGGAATACGGATGCCCCCGTTTCTAACCAACCTGGCTTAGGTGCCACTTTTTTTAGCGTTTTGCTATCAAGTGCATCACCAGTGGCAGCTTGCGCTGCCGCCTGTTTTTCCTGACGCTTTGGCGCGAAGATAAATTTATCGATACACCATAAAAGGCCCGTTACCAGCGTCGCTATCACGAGGATTAGCGCAAACATATTCGCCATGCCAACTCCTTAATTTATTTGCTGTCTTTGCCGACATGCAGAATGGCGAGGAACGCTTCCTGAGGCAATTCGACGTTACCGACTTGCTTCATACGCTTCTTACCGTCTTTCTGTTTCTGCAACAGCTTTTTCTTACGGCTTACGTCACCGCCGTAGCATTTCGCCAGAACGTTTTTACGCAACTGTTTCACGGTAGAACGCGCAATAATATGTGCGCCGATTGCCGCCTGAATCGCAATATCGAACTGTTGACGAGGGATCAGCTCCTGCATTTTCTCAACCAACTGACGGCCACGGAACTGCGAGTTGCCACGGTGAGTGATCAATGCCAGAGCATCAACACGGTCACCGTTAATCAGTACATCAACACGTACCATGTCAGAGGTCTGGAAACGTTTGAAGTTATAGTCCAGAGAAGCATAGCCACGGGATGTTGATTTCAGACGGTCGAAGAAGTCGAGTACTACTTCTGCCATCGGGATTTCGTAAGTCAACGCAACCTGGTTACCGTGGTAGACCATGTTGGTCTGTACGCCACGTTTTTCGATACACAGAGTGATGACGCTGCCCAGATATTCCTGTGGCATCAGCATATGACATTCAGCGATTGGCTCACGCAGTTCAGCAATGTTATTCAGTGCTGGCAGCTTAGATGGGCTATCAACATAAATTGTTTCGCCGCTGGTGGTTTCAACTTCGTAAACTACGGTTGGCGCTGTGGTAATCAGGTCAAGGTCGTATTCACGTTCCAGACGTTCCTGAATGATTTCCATGTGCAACAGACCAAGGAAGCCACAACGGAAGCCGAAGCCCAGTGCCGTTGAGCTTTCTGGCTCAAAGAACAAGGAGGCATCGTTCAGGCTCAATTTACCCAACGCATCACGGAAGTTTTCGTAATCGTCAGAGCTTACCGGGAACAGACCCGCATAAACCTGTGGTTTCACTTTTTTGAAACCTGGCAGCGCTTTATCTGCTGGGTTACGCGAAAGGGTCAGGGTATCGCCAACCGGTGCGCCGAGAATGTCTTTGATCGCACAAACCAACCAGCCAACTTCACCACAACCCAGTACATCGCGATCAACACGTTTTGGCGTGAAGATACCCAAACGGTCAGCGTTATAGACCTGGCCGGTGCTCATAACTTTGATTTTGTCGCCTTTTCTCATGGTACCGTTTTTGATACGAACCAGAGAAACAACGCCGAGGTAGTTATCGAACCAGGAATCGATGATCAGTGCCTGTAATGGCGCATCTGGATCACCTTCTGGGCCCGGGATATCACGCACCAGACGTTCAAGTACATCTGTTACGCCAAAGCCGGTTTTAGCCGAGCAGCGCACTGCATCAGCGGCATCAATGCCAACAATATCTTCAATTTCCTGCGCAGCGCGTTCAGGATCGGCAGCTGGCAAGTCAATTTTGTTCAGAACTGGAACCACTTCCAGATCCATTTCCATGGCGGTATAGCAGTTTGCCAGGGTCTGAGCTTCTACGCCCTGACCAGCATCGACCACCAGCAGCGCACCTTCGCAGGCTGCCAGAGAACGGGAAACTTCATAAGAGAAGTCAACGTGGCCTGGGGTGTCGATGAAATTCAGATGATAGGTTTCGCCATCTGATGCTTTGTAATCCAACGTTACGCTTTGCGCTTTGATGGTAATACCACGTTCACGCTCCAGATCCATGGAGTCAAGAACCTGAGCTTCCATTTCACGGTCAGACAAGCCGCCGCAAATTTGGATAATACGGTCAGACAGCGTCGATTTGCCGTGGTCGATGTGGGCAATAATAGAAAAGTTACGTATATTCTTCATAGTTAGAGGTTTTTATGCCTTACAAATCCGGGAAAGCTCGGCGCAATGCGCTGTACAGAGCGTGATGTCAATGGCTGTCTTTTGCCTGAAACGCCGCATTCTACACTACAACGAGAAAGCGAGGAAACAGGTCATCATGCAAGCGTAGCTGAGAGATGAAAGACCTATAGAAAGTGTGTCTAACAGATTGCGGATATCGGAGACTCTACTGGCTATCCGCAGGAGTCGTCGTTTCGACTCTAAGAACATTTGGTGGTAGTGCGACACTGAGAATAACAGGTTGCCAGGTTTCACGGCGGCTGAGCTTTAATGAGAACCCGCGCGCGATCAGAAAACCGCCCACGCCGCCCAGAACAGCACCGCAAATCGCCGCAAGGTTGGTACCAAACAGCGCCTGAAACACTCCCGAAACCAGAAATAAGCCCAGCAATGGGGACATATAAACCAGCAACGCAGAACCTATCAGGCTGCCTTCAGCAATACCCAATTCGACTTTTTGCCCCGCCACCAGCGGCGTATCGCAAGCAACAGACAAGGTGTGGCTGGTTTGTGGGCCGAGTTTGTTGAGAATGCGGCTGCCGCAGCCTGCGCGCGAAGCACAGCTACTGCATGACGCTTTTACGTCACAGCTTAACAGTGCTTCACCTTTTTGCCAGGAGATAACGGTAGCCCACTCCTTGATCATTGCGCTGTCCTGAATTTGATACTGTCAGCAATACGTTTCGCTGTTTGTGGCGGAAGCTCACCGACGATCGTAATTTCAGTTTTATCCCGAACTTCAGAACTCACCGTGCGGCGCCCGGTGCGCAGTAGCTGATCGGTGCTATTGCTGGCTGCACGGCTAATGTTGACCGAGAAGCTGAACAGACCATCAGAATACAGGCGAGATTCGATAGGAACATCAACAGTCGGCAATGGACGACGGCTGCTGGAGACCTCACTAAAACCTTGCGGCAACCAGGTCGGTGCCCAGGCAAAATTGATTTTTTCAGCACCCGGCACTGACAGCAATGGCGGTAAATTCGCCTTCGCCAGGCTTTGCATCATGCCGTTGGCTTCTTTGCTGACGTTGAAGGAAATAACGCGGAATTGCTCCAGCGTTTCACCATCACGGTCCAGCAAATCAACACGCATAGGTAATTTGGTTTCCGAGTCCAACCACACCATATAGCTGTAACGCGTGCCATCTCGTGCCACGACTCGGATTACTTCGCAAAGCCTGTCGGCAATACGAGTGCGTCCGACAGAAATGAAGTCGTAATAAGGTGTTAAGCGTTTGAAATCGGTGTAGACGATTGATGGAAGCGAGTCAACAATGTAATCACCAGTGAGCGTAAACGGCTCAAGCCCTGGTTCAAAATAGCTGATTTCACTGCCACGCTGGACAACTTCTCGGCGTGGGCCATCCATCTGAAGCAATTGCGCAAGTGGACGATTATCAAGTCTTGCATGGCGATAGCGTAAGGACTCTATCCCTTGCTTATTAATACTGATAAATGCCAACTCATAATTGAGTGACTGACTCGCCTGGTTCATTTGCTGCAACAACGCCCCGGACGAAACTGTGTCCGCCGAGGCATTTGAGCTGAACAACAGGCTGCTTGTCATAAGAGACAGTGCATACCAAAGTTGCTTCATTACTGCGATTGAGTTCCTAACGTTTGGTTTCCTGGCACTTGTACCGCAGCTTGCTGGGTTTGTGCCTGTTCAAACTGGAGTTGCTCGGCGTGTAAACGACGCTGCAATTCGTAATCTTGCAGCATAGCATTGATACGTCGACGTTGTTCCTGTACCTGCTGCTGACCAGTACTTGCAGTGCTGTCAGACGGAACACCCAAGCTTACCGGGCTCGCTTTACCCATCATCGGTAAAGTGTTGAACACAGGAGCTTCAGGCTGCGCAGGATTGTCAGATTGGCCATTATATTGCTGCACACCAACGATTACCGCAAGCGATACGCATGCTGCAACACCCACTTGGGTAAGCTGGCTGGCCCACGGACGTACCTTTTTCCAGAACGACATTTTCTGCCATTGCTGAGGTTCAGGCTGCTGTTCAGTAATAAGTGGCGTGACATGACGCACTGGTTCATTTTCGATTGCCGCCATAACATTGGCTGCAATATCAAAATGAAGCAATTCACTGGTATCGCCGCGCATAGTATCGCGGATTAGGTGGTAGCTCTCCCAGCTTTGCTGCAATGATTTGTCTTGTGACAAGACACTTAGCAGTTCGCTATCCAGAGTTTCCCCATCCATTAAAGCGGAAAGCTGTTCTTTCTGCATGCCTAATTACCCTTCCAGTAACCCGCTATCGTCAACGCCTGATAAGCGGTTGAACTTTATTATCAATAGCTTCCCGCGCACGGAAAATACGAGAACGTACTGTCCCTACCGGGCAATCCATGATGGCGGCTATTTCTTCATAGCTCAAACCATCCAACTCCCGCAACGTAATTGCCATGCGTAAATCTTCCGGGAGTGACTCAATAGTACGGAAAACTATTTGTCTCAGTTCTTCAGACAACATTAAGTTCTCAGGGTTCGAAATTTCTTTCAATGCACTGCCACTTTCGTAGTTTTCCGCATCAATTGCGTCCACATCGCTTGATGGAGGACGACGACCCTGAGCAACCAGATAATTTTTTGCCGTGTTGACCGCGATGCGGTACAACCATGTATAAAACGCACTATCGCCACGGAATGAATCCAGTGCGCGATAAGCTTTGATAAAAGACTCCTGCACCACGTCAGGAACATCTCCTGAAGGTACATATCGGGAAACCAGACTCGCCACTTTATGCTGATAGCGAACCACCAGTAAATTAAATGACGTCTTGTCTCCCTTCTGGACCCGTTCGACGAGGACCTGATCCGTTAACTGCTCACTCATCCGAGGTAATGTCTCCCCAAACCTATTTCCACGCGTAATTGAAAAGCCACCCGAACTCTGCATAAATGAGCAAGTTCACGGTTGGAGCACTCGATTTGAGCAAAGTTCCATTACGCCGTTGTTTTCCTGATCTGTCCCACGAATTATCTCTTCTTGATTATAAGTTTCATGGCACAAATGGTGGCACCTTTTTTGTCCGAAAAGGCGATCGCTAGATTCATGCAGAGTATCGCATGAATGATGATTTTTCATTAGAAAATCTGCCACTAACAGTGAACTGGCACGAAAAAGTGCTTAAAGACACTATTATTCGGATGAAACTGAGCTTTGCCTTACTTTTGTTTAGTTCATATAACACCAGTTTAAAAAAAGCGTGTTACAGCCCACATCGGGTGATATGCTGGCCTGACCTTTGTTTAGTAAATTAAACACGATGAACGCAAATTCCGAACTCGCTTGTGATGTATTAATCGTTGGTAGCGGAGCTGCTGGCCTCTCTCTAGCCTTACGGCTTGCCGAAAACTGCAAAGTTATTGTTCTGAGTAAAGGGCCAATTAATGAAGGCTCAACGTTTTATGCTCAGGGTGGCATTGCCGCGGTGTTTGATGAAACGGATAGCATCGATTCACATGTCGAAGATACGCTGATTGCAGGCGCCGGAATTTGCGATCGAGATGCGGTGGAGTTTGTCGCCAGTAACGCACGCCATTGCGTGCAATGGTTAATCGATCAAGGTGTGTTGTTTGACACTGAGATCCAGGCTAATGGCGCGGAAAGCTATCATTTAACTCGCGAAGGTGGGCATAGCCATCGCCGTATTCTCCATGCTGCAGACGCCACTGGCAAAGAAGTTGAAACCACACTAGTCGGCAAAGCACTGAGCCATCCAAATATTCGTGTTATCGAGCGTAGTAACGCCGTCGATCTTATTGTTTCAGACAAGATCGGTCTGCCTGGCACGCGACGTGTCGTGGGGGCCTGGATCTGGAACCGTAATCGCGAGAAAGTGGAAACTTGCCGTGCGAAAGCCGTGGTTTTAGCCACTGGCGGCGCGTCGAAGGTTTATCAGTACACGACTAATCCAGATATTTCTTCAGGTGATGGCATTGCCATGGCGTGGCGTGCAGGTTGCCGCGTTGCCAATCTGGAATTTAATCAGTTCCATCCAACAGCCCTCTTCCATCCTCAGGCTCGTAATTTCCTGCTAACCGAAGCATTGCGCGGTGAAGGTGCTTACCTCAAGCGCCCAGATGGCAGTCGCTTTATGCCAGATTTTGATGAGCGTGGCGAACTGGCTCCGCGTGATATCGTCGCTCGTGCCATCGACCATGAAATGAAACGTCTGGGTGCCGATTGCATGTATCTGGATATTAGCCACAAGCCCGAAGAGTTTGTGCGCCACCATTTCCCAACGATTTACGAAAAGTTGATGGGGTTGGGTATCGATCTGACTAAAGAACCAGTACCTGTGGTGCCCGCTGCCCATTACACCTGTGGCGGTGTGATGGTTGATGAAAATGGCCGTACTGACGTTGATGGGCTATACGCTATTGGCGAAGTGACTTATACCGGTCTGCATGGTGCAAACCGTATGGCGTCGAACTCGTTGTTAGAATGCCTGGTTTATGGCTGGTCTGCTGCAGAAGATATTATGAAGCGTATGCCATACGCGCGTATTTCCAGATCATTACCTGACTGGGATGACAGCCGGGTCGATAATCCTGATGAGCAGGTCGTTATCCAGCATAACTGGCATGAACTGCGTTTATTTATGTGGGATTACGTCGGTATTGTGCGTTCCACGCGCCGACTGGAGCGAGCATTGCGCAGAATTACCATGTTGCAGCAGGAAATTGACGAGTACTATGCCAACTTCCGCGTGTCGAACAATTTACTGGAACTGCGCAACCTTGTGCAGGTTGCCGAGTTAATTGTGCGCTGTGCCATGATGCGTAAAGAAAGCCGGGGTTTGCACTACACGCTGGACTACCCGGATTTGGCTGAAAATTCTGGGCCAAGCATTCTTTCACCGCTTTACATAAACAAATAGAAGTCCTGGGTCAGGCCACAGTAACCTTCGGAATAGTGTTGGTCTGGCCCACGAATCGTCAAACGCTCGGTAAAATACTCACCATCAGTTGGTGACAGTGCCAACATCACACGATGCGGCAAGCGAGTTTCATTATCTGCGATATCCGTACGGTAACGTACAAACCATCCCTGTGTTTTTGCCAGTTCACAAAAAGCCGTTCCCGACGTTTCAGGCATGATCACACAGAAAAAACCATCTTCAGTGATCAACTGTGCGGCACTACTCAACAACGCGTTATGATCAAGCGTTGTGGTATAGCGAGCCTGAGCGCGCTCCGGCGAAGCACAATCACTGCCCTGGGAAAAAAATGGCGGGTTGCTGACGATTAACGAGTAACGTTGCGTGGCTTGTTGCGCCCATTCACGAATATCAGCGCAATGAACTGAGATACGCGAAGACCACTTGCACCCTGCGGCGTTTTCCGCAGCTTGCTCAGCGGCAACAGGATCAAGTTCTACTGCATCGATCGTGACATTGTCAGGCGTGCGCTGCGCTAGCATTAATGCCAGCAAGCCGCTTCCAGTGCCAATATCCAACACGTTTTTCACATTTGCTACGGGTACCCATGCGCCCAGCAATGTGCCATCGGTACCGACTTTCATTGCGCATCGATCGTGCGCTACAAAGAACTGTTTGAAGGTGAATCCATCGCGACGCAATACTGCTTTTTGACTGCACATCTTAGCTACCCTGTAGAGAAACGGGTGTAGCATAGGGGAAAGTCGCTGCCAGGAAAAGCATCAGTTATCCACACAAACAGATGAAGATCGCAGCCATAACGTCTATAATCGGCGCCCTACATAGAGGAAGACCATGACTGTAACCACTTTTTCCGAACTGGAACTTGACGAGAGCTTGTTGCTCGCGCTCCAGGACAAGGGCTTTACCCGCCCGACAGCTATTCAGGCTGCCGCCATTCCACCTGCACTTGAAGGGCGTGATGTCCTTGGTTCCGCACCAACCGGTACCGGTAAAACAGCCGCTTATTTGCTGCCTGTGTTACAGCATTTGGTCGATTTCCCGCGTAAGAAGTCTGGACCACCACGTATTTTGATTGTCACGCCAACACGTGAACTGGCAATGCAAGTAGCCGATCATGCTCGTGAACTGGCAAAACATACCCATCTTGATATCGCAACCATCACGGGTGGCGTGGCATATATGAACCACGCTGAAGTGTTCAGCGAAAACCAGGATATCGTTGTTGCAACAACGGGTCGCCTGCTGCAATACATTAAAGAAGAAAACTTTGATTGCCGTGCAGTAGAGACACTGATTCTTGATGAAGCCGATCGCATGTTGGATCTGGGCTTTGCGCAGGATATTGAAACCATTGCTGCTGAAACTCGCTGGCGCAAACAAACCATGCTGTTCTCTGCAACGCTGGAAGGCGATGCGATTAAGAATTTCGCAGAACGTTTGTTAGAAGATCCAGTTGAAGTTTCCGCGACATCATCAACACGCGAGCGCAAGAAAATCCACCAGTGGTACTACCGCGCCGACAACGTTGAGCACAAAACTGCACTGCTGGTGCATTTGCTGAAACAGCCGGATACCACCCGTTCGATCGTTTTTGTTCGCAAACGTGACCGTGTGCATGAGCTGGTTGCCTGGCTGCGTGAAGCGGGTATCAACACCTGCTACCTCGAAGGCGAAATGGTGCAGATGAAGCGTACCGAAGCTATCAAGCGTTTGACTGATGGCCGCGTGAACGTATTGATCGCTACAGATGTTGCCGCACGTGGTATTGATATTCCAGAAGTCAGCCATGTCTTCAACTTTGATATGCCGCGTACAGCCGATACTTACCTGCACCGTATTGGGCGTACAGGCCGTGCTGGCCTCAAAGGAATCGCTATTTCTCTGGTTGAAGCGCATGACCATTTGCTACTTGGCAAAGTGACGCGTTACATGAAAGAACCCATGAAATCGCGCATAATTGAAGAGCTGCGCCCAACGACCCGTGCACCAAGTGAGAAGCTCACTGGTAAGCCGTCGAAGAAAGTGCTCGCTAAGCGTGAAGAAAAGAAAAAAGACGATAAAGAAAAGCCGCGTGTGAAGGTCCGTCTACGCGATAAAAAGAATGTCGGTAAGCGCCGTAAACCAAGCAGTGCGAAAACCGAATCCGCTGAATAATTCGTCAGCAGCTATAGAAACCGTCTCCCAGGAGGCGGTTTTTTTATGATTTGAGTTAGAGTTTTAACCGTTCCGTTACATTCTTGAACCAGAACCATAAAAAAAGCCGGTGCAACTGCCACCGGCTTTTTAAATATTTTAAGAATTACAGGCTTGCAGTGAAAGTACGAGCAATAACGTCACGCTGTTGTTCTGGAGTCAGTGAGTTGAAACGTACCGCATAGCCAGACACACGAATGGTCAACTGTGGGTATTTTTCTGGGTGCTTAACAGCATCTTCCAGAGTTTCACGACGCAGAACGTTCACATTCAGATGCTGGCCACCTTCTACACGAACTTCAGGTTTTGCTTCCACGCCGATTTCGCGATATTCGAACTCACCCAATTTGCTCACTGCGACAACTTCGTCTTCTGCAAAATCAGCTTTAGCACATACACAACGCGCTTCACCTTTTTCGCTATCTAACAGCCAGATAGAGTTCAAGAGTGAATCATTTGCAGCTTTAGTAATTTGGATACCAGTAATCATTTTATTTCTCCCTTTGGGCTAATTTTGTGATTCTATTTCGGGCCATAAACTGGCTCATTGGTAAAACCATTGTTGCGTTACTGATCTTTATACTAGCCAAACCAGCTTCAAACCTTGATTTAAATCAATTAAATCCATGCCATCAATGTGCCTATGATATCATTTATTTGTTTTACATCAACTTAGCGAGTCTCGTGAAAATTAAAAATTATGTAAATTTTCAACTTTTTTTAAGTTTATGGCGCTTCCGTTGCTGATTCATTTCCTTAGAAGAAAGAAGCCGTTAAGCTAGTCGCATTACGAATCGCAGGAGAGCGAGATGACTACCCCCCTCACCTGGCACGATGTGCTAGCGCAAGAAAAACAACAACCCTACTTCACGAATACTCTGGCAACCGTTGCTGAACGACGTGCTGCAGGGGTGACGGTTTATCCACCTCAGAAAGATGTCTTCAATGCCTTCCGATTTACTGAGTTGGCTGATGTGAAAGTCGTGATTCTTGGGCAAGATCCTTACCATGGTCCTGGGCAAGCGCATGGCCTGGCTTTTTCTGTTCTGCCGGGGGTTGCTGTGCCACCCTCTTTAAAGAATATGTACAAAGAGTTGCAGAGCGACATTGCTGATTTTGTGCAACCAAACCATGGTTATCTCGAAAGCTGGGCGCGTCAGGGCGTGCTTTTACTCAACACGGTATTAACCGTCGAGGCGGGTAATGCGCATTCGCATGCGAAATTAGGCTGGGAAACATTCACAGATAAGGTGATTGCGCTGATTAACGAACACTGCGAAGGCGTCGTCTTTTTACTGTGGGGGTCACATGCACAGAAGAAAGGCAGCTTTATTGACCGGAACCGCCACTATGTATTACAAGCCCCTCATCCGTCACCTTTGTCGGCACACCGTGGTTTTCTGGGGTGCGGCCACTTCTCGAAAACCAATCAATATCTGATGGAACATAACCAGCCAGCAATAAACTGGACGCCGGTATTACCAGATTAAACAGACAAAAAAGCCAGCTTTCGCTGGCTTTTCAAATCAGTCATTAACAATGCATTACGCTTTGTTTTGACGCCACCACTCAGACAGCAACACACCGGTTGCCACTGATACGTTCAGACTTTCAACGTTACCAGTACCTGTGATAGCAACGCTCATGTCAGCATTTTCAAAGGTTGCGTCAGACACACCTTCGCGTTCCTGACCTAACACCAAAACCATTTTCTTCGGCAGCTCAGCTTTGAAAAGCGGAGTCCCTTTGTGGCTTGATGTTGTGACTATCGCGTAACCGGCTTTACGGAACTGCTCCAGACCTTCTTCGAAAGTCTCGCCGCTGATAGCTTCAACATGCTCTGCACCGCCTTCGGCAGTACGAACTGCAGCGCCAGACTCCAGCATTGCTGCATCTTCCACCAATAAGCCTTTCACACCAAAGTGTGCACAGCTGCGCATAATGCCGCCGAGGTTGTGCGGGTTAGCAACGTTTTCCAACGCCAGTACACAATCTTCTTCGCCAGCTTTAGATAACCAGCTGTCAACAGTAATGCCGCGACGCTTTTTAATGATGAAGCAAACGCCACCGTGGTGTTCTGTACCGGATGCTTTTACCAACTCCGCATCATCTACCACATGGTAGGCTTTACGGTTTGCAGCCATCCAACGTAATGCTTCTTTGAAACGCGGTGTCACGCTCTGGATAAACCAGGCGCGTACGATGCAATCAGGGCGGCTAAGGAACAGAGCCTGACATGCGTTCTCACCGTAAACACGTGTTTCTTCCGCACGTTGGCGGCGAATGATTTCAGGGTCAACAATAGGTCTGCCATTGGCACCCATTTGCTCGCCTGCATCAGACACTTCTTCTCTTGGCGGTCGTGAAACCGTGCGCCATGGATTATCACCACGATCTTCACGATCGTCACTACGATTCCGCTCGCGCCCTGCGCCAGGTTTATCATCGCGACGTGGACCACGACGGCCCTCACCCCGTGACGGTGCTGCTGGACGCCCACCGCCTTTACCTGTGCGCGGGTTTTGGCTGCGTTTTTCGCTGTCATCGTCACCGCGGACATACATCACTTTGACCTTGCCGCTTTTACCTTTAAATTCGTCGTTCATGCTTTTCTCCACCTGGCTGAGCGCGTGGCGCGCAGATTACCCGATGTGGCACTGGTTAGCCATTAACTTTGGTCAAAAGCCGGCAACTATTGTAGCCATCGAATAAATCACTTGGCTGGCACTCGACTAATCGCCAATAATATTTAACATATGAGAAACATCATCTGTGATTTTCGTCATTTTTGGACAACACATCCTTTAGAGGTTAGTTATGAATACCGTTTGTGCCGCCTGCCAGGCAATTAATCGCATCCCCGATGAGCGTATTGATGACGGTGCTAAATGCGGCCGTTGTGGTCATGAACTGTTCGATGGTGAGGTTATTAATGCCACCAGCGAAACCCTGGATAAATTGCTGCAAGACGACTTACCGGTAGTTGTAGATTTCTGGGCGCCATGGTGCGGCCCTTGCGTCAACTTCGCGCCAATCTTCGAAGACGTAGCCGAAGAACGCAGTGGCAAAGTACGTTTCGTTAAAGTTAATACCGAAGCGGAGCCTGCACTTAGCGCACGTTTTCGTATCCGCAGCATTCCGACCATTATGGTTTTCAAAAAAGGTGAGATGGTCGACATGCTAAACGGAGCAATGCCGAAAGCACCATTTGATAGCTGGCTGAACGAAAATCTCTAAGTTCACAGGTACGTTTCTTTGTACCCGTGAACTTCATCTACGTTAGAATGGCGTTTTTAAGCTTGTTTATCTGATGACTGAAAACGCCGTCTTACGTCTTCGTGCCGAACGCCTGGCGCGTGCAACTCGCCCATTTCTTGCTCGTGGTAACCGCATCCGCCGTTGCCAGCGCTGCCTGCTGCCGCTAAAACAATGCCTGTGCGAAACACTACAGCCACAGAATGCACGAAGCCGTTTCTGCCTGGTTATGTTTGACACAGAGCCAATGAAGCCGAGTAATACCGGGCGACTTATTGCAGATATTTTGCCAGACACTGAAGCATTCCAGTGGTCACGAACAGAACCACCACAGGCACTGCTCGATTTAGTCAGCTCCCCAGATTACCAACCAATGGTTGTGTTCCCTGCATCTTATGCAAGCATTGAGCGAGAAGTCCTGACTACGCCTCCAAAAAGTGGCAAACCACCACTTTTTATCATGCTCGATGGCACATGGACTGAAGCCCGTAAGATGTTCCGCAAGAGCCCATATCTGGATAATCTGCCGGTCATTTCTGTGGATTTGAGTATTGTTTCTGCCTACCGACTGCGTGAAGCCCATGCCGATGGACAATACTGCACCGCCGAAGTTGCTGCAGCGTTGCTCGCACTTGCAGACGATGAGCACGCAGCCGTCGGGCTGACAGAGCATTTTACGTTGTTCCGTGAACGATATCTGGCAGGTAAACCTCATCATCAATCCAGTGTCACAGCAGCGGAGCCAGAAAGCGTTTAAACTCACTGGGTTAATTCTCAGGGGAGAGAACAATGAGTCAACGTGGGCTGGAGGCGCTACTGCGCCCCAAATCAATCGCTGTTGTCGGAGCTTCTGCAAAAACAGATCGGGCCGGTTATTTAATGATGCGCAATCTGTTGGCCGGAGGCTTTAATGGCCCGGTAATGCCAGTGACACCAACCCATAAAGCGGTGTGTGGTGTTCTTGCCTGGCCAGATATCGCAAGCCTCCCCTTCCCCCCTGACCTTGCGGTAATTTGCACTCATTCGAAACGTAACCCGGAATTACTGCAATCACTGGGAGAAAAAGGGTGTAAAGCCTGCATTATTCTCTCCGCTCCACCAGAACAACTTCCCGAATTATTAGCTTGTGCTAATCAATGGCAAATGCGTTTGCTCGGTCCAAATAGCCTTGGGCTGCTTGCGCCATGGCAAGGCCTTAATGCGAGTTTCTCACCCGTTCCGATTCAGAAGGGCAAGTTGGCATTCATCTCGCAATCTGCAGCGGTGTCCAACACCATTCTTGACTGGGCTCAACAACGAGAAATGGGATTCTCGTGGTTTATTGCGCTGGGTGACAGTCTGGATATTGATGTTGATGAGCTGCTGGATTATCTGGCTCGCGATACCAAAACCAGTGCGATTTTGCTTTATCTCGAACACCTGAGCGATGCGCGACGTTTTGTCTCGGCGGCACGAAGTGCTTCACGTAACAAACCCATTCTGGTGATTAAAAGCGGAAGAAGTGGCAAAGCCCAGGAGTTGCTCAAAACACATATTGGGCTTGATGCAGCGTGGGACGCAGCCATTCAACGAGCCGGTTTATTGCGCGTTCAAGACACTCATGAACTCTTTTCAGCTGTAGAAACGTTAAGCCACATGCGCCCACTGCGCGGTGAACGCTTAATGATTATCAGTAATGGTGCGGCGCCCGCGGCACTGGCGCTGGACGAATTATGGTTACGCAACGGTAAACTTGCGACCCTGAGTGACGAAATCCTCGGTAAGCTAAAAAGTGTGTTGCCAATCAGTGTTGAAACTGGAAACCCGCTTGATTTACGCGACGATGCGACACCTGAGCGCTATCTCCGGGCAGTGGAAACCCTGCTTGATAGCCAGGACTTTGACGCATTAATGATTATTCATGCCCCGAGTGCAGCAGCCCCGGGAACCGAAAGTGCCACGGCCTTAATTGAGTTAATACACCGTCATCCGCGTAGCAAATATATAACTTTGATCACCAACTGGTGTGGCGAGTATTCCTCGCAGGAATCCAGGCGATTATTCAGCGACGCAAGCATTCCCACTTACCGTACCCCTGAAGGTGCAGTCACCGCCTTTATGCACATGGTTGAATATCGCAGAAATCAGAAACAACTGCGTGAAACCCCAGCGTTACCCGCCAATTTGAAAGCCAATGCCAGCGATGCCCATCTTCTTATCCAGCAAGCATTGAGCGAAGGTGCAACGTCGCTCGATACACACGAAGTACGTCCGATTTTGCAGGCTTATGGGTTGAATACGCTACCCACCTGGATTGCCGGTGACAGTGCAGAAGCAGTGCATATTGCTGAACAAATAGGTTATCCGGTCGCGCTGAAGCTACGCTCCCCAGATATTCCGCATAAATCTGAAGTTCAGGGGGTAATGCTGTATCTAAGAACCGCCGCTGAGGTTCAGCAAGCCGCTGATGCAATTATTGACCGAGTGAAAATGGCGTGGCCGCAAGCTCGCATCCATGGGCTATTGGTACAAAGTATGGCTAACCGTGCTGGCGCTCAGGAGCTCCGAATCGTGGTTGAGCACGATCCGGTGTTTGGCCCGCTGATTATGTTGGGCGAAGGTGGTGTTGAATGGCGTCCGGACCAACAGGCTGTTGTGGCTCTTCCACCACTCAATATGAATCTTGCCCGCTACCTTGTTATTCAGGCGATCAAAAGCGGCAAAATCCGTGGACGCAGTGCATTACGCCCCCTGGATGTGCCAGGTATTAGCCAGATCCTGGTTCAGGTTTCAAACTTAATCGTTGATTGCCCGGAGATTCGTCGCCTGGATATTCACCCACTATTGGCTTCAGGCAATGAGTTCACGCTTCTGGATGTCACATTGCAACTCGATAAGTTTGAGGGGGATCCGGAAAGCCGCCTTGCAATACGCCCATATCCGTACCAACTGGAAGAAAGCATCACTCTCAAGAATGGCGAACAATGTCTGTTCCGCCCGATCCTCCCGGAAGATGAACCTTTGTTGCAACAGTTTATTTCCCTGGTAACCAAAGAGGATCTTTACTATCGCTATTTCAGCGAGATCAACGAATTTACCCATGAAGATTTAGCCAATATGACCCAGATCGACTACGATCGAGAAATGGCTTTTGTGGCTATTCGTGAGCTAAACGGATCACCGGAGATAATCGGTGTGACTCGTGCGATCTCAGATCCCGACAACATTGATGCCGAGTTTGCTGTGCTTGTACGTTCCGATTTGAAAGGACTCGGGTTAGGGCGGCGTCTGCTGGAAAAACTGATTAGTTACACCGGCGAACATGGGCTGCAAAGATTGAATGGCATTACCATGCCGAACAACCGAGGTATGGTCTCTTTGGCGCGAAAACTCGGATTTGATGTCGATATACAACTGGAAGATGGCATCGTCAGTCTGACTCTTCCATTGATAAAAAGCATGGATTCGTGAGTAAGGTACTGGAAAACTTACTCACTTTGCGGGTCAGTAGTGGTATTATCAGCAAGTTCTGACGTCTGGATTTTGCAGAAGGCCATCCAATGAATAGAGAAGATACGCACTGTGATGTTGTCTAAATTTAAACGTAATAAACATCAACAACACCTTGCCCAATTGCCGAAGCTTTCTCAGTCAGTTGATGATGTAAAGACTCTTTTCTCCCCAGCAGATTTCCGTGAAGTTCTGCTGCAAAAAATCGCGAGCGCCACCCGCCGCATCTGTATTGTTGCTTTATATCTTGAGCAAGATGATGCCGGTAAAGCCGTGCTAAATGCTCTCTACCAGGCCAAGCAACAACGCCCGGAAATTGAAGTGACCGTTCTGGTGGATTGGCATCGTGCTCAACGAGGCCGCATTGGCGCAGCTGCAACCAACACCAATGCTGACTGGTATCATCGTATGACCGAGGAATATCCCGGCGTAGAAATTCCAGTTTATGGCGTGCCTGTAAATACCCGCGAAGCGTTAGGTGTTCTACACTTCAAAGGTTTTATTGTTGATGATTGCGTGATTTATAGCGGCGCGAGTATTAATGATGTTTATCTGCATCAGCATGACAAATATCGTTATGACCGCTATCAGGTTATCTGTAACCCTCAGCTTTCCGACGTCATGTATAACTGGATGCACGAAAATCTGGTGGGTGGTCGTGCAGTACATCGATTAGACAAACAACACAGACCCAAAAGCCCAGAAATCAAAAATGATATCCGCTTGTTCCGTCAGGAATTACGCGATGCCAGTTTCCATTTTCAGGGCAATGCCGATAACGAGCAACTTGCCGTTACGCCGCTGGTTGGGCTGGGTAAAGCCAGTCTGCTCAATAAAACTATCTATCATTTAATGCCGTGTACCGAACGCAAGTTGGTTATCTGCACGCCTTATTTCAACCTACCCGCGGTACTGGTACGTAGCATCATTGAGCTGTTACGCGAAGGAAAACAAGTCGAGATTATTGTCGGTGATAAGACAGCGAATGATTTTTATATTCCAGAAGATCAGCCGTTTAAGATAATTGGTGCGTTACCCTATCTTTATGAAATTAATCTTCGCCGTTTCCTGAGTCGCTTACAATACTACGTAAACAGTGGCCAGTTGGTGGTACGTCTGTGGAAAGATGACGACAATACTTTCCATCTCAAAGGCATGTGGATAGATGATGAGTGGATGCTATTGACGGGTAATAACCTTAACCCGAGAGCATGGCGACTGGATCTGGAGAATGCGATTCTAATTCATGACCCTAAACAGGAACTGGCTGTACAGCGTGACCATGAATTAGAATTAATCCGTACTCACACGACGGTAGTTCAACACTATCGTGACCTACAAAGCATCTCGGAATATCCGGAGAAAGTCCGTAAGCTTATCCGCCGCCTGCGTAGAATCCGTATCGACCGCTTGATCAGTCGCATTCTGTAATTCATCGCTATATTTAAAGCCCTGCTTGCAGGGTTTTTTTATAGCCAGAGGATCATGAATGCAGCGTCTTTTACTCCCTTCGATAGTACTTCTCAGCGGTTGCAGCCATATGGCGCAAGACCAGTGGCATGGCCAGGACAAAGCACAGCACTTTATTGCATCGGCTATATTATCCGCAGCAGGTAATGAGTATGGTCAACATCAGGGCTGGAGCGATTCCCGTAGCGCAAATTTCGGTTTCTTATTTTCGGTCAGCCTAGGCGCAACAAAAGAATTCTGGGATAGCCGGCCCGCTGGAAGCGGATGGAGCTGGAAAGATTTCACATGGGATATAGCCGGTGCCGCCACCGGCTACGCTATCTGGCAACTCGCCAAATATTAAAGTTTGATCCCTTTCCCTTTACGGTGCAACAGCAGTGATACCAGGAATGCCACTGCTCCCATCACGGAGACATACCAGAAAAATGCGGTTTCCATTCCTACCGATTTCAGTGAAAGTGCGACATATTCAGCCGAACCACCAAACAACGCATTCGCTACCGCATAGGACAGGCCAACACCTAATGCTCGAACTTCAGGTGGAAACATTTCTGCTTTCAAAATACCGCTTATAGAAGTGTAAAAGCTGGCTATCAGCAAAGCTAATATAACGAGACCAAATGCTGCATACGGTGAATTTACGTTTTGCAAAGCGGTAAGAATAGGTACAGTCATTACTGTAGCAAGGCCACCAAAGCAGAGCATGGAATTACGCCGCCCAATCTTGTCAGACAGCGCACCAAAGAAGGGTTGTACCAACATAAATATCAACAATGCAAACGTCATTAATGCACTGGCTGTATTGGCGTGCATTCCAGCGGTATTTACTAAATATTTCTGCATATAGGTGGTGAAAGTGTAGAAGCTTAGCGAACCACCGGCTGTAAATCCAAGAACCATAATAAAGGCACGGCGGTTCTTCCACAGCCCCACCAGGCTACCTGCATCTTTATGTTCCCGTGTAGATTTATCTGAGGTCTCATCAAGTGAGCGACGTAAATAGAGAGCAACCACTGCCAGCACGGCACCAAGTGCAAAAGGAATTCTCCACCCCCATTCACGTAATTCGCCTTCGCTGAGTATTTGTTGAAGTACAACAACCACCAACAATGCTAAAAGTTGCCCGCCAATAAGCGTTACATATTGAAAAGACGCATAAAAACCTTTTCGCCCTTCAATGGCAACTTCACTCATGTAAGTCGCACTCGTGCCGTACTCACCGCCTACGGATAACCCCTGGAATAAACGTGCCAGCAATAGAAGTGCAGGAGCCCAAGTCCCAATGGTGGAATATCCTGGTAAACAGGCAATTACCAACGAGCCAAAACACATCATGCATACTGAAATCAGCATTGAGTTTTTACGCCCATGCTTATCGGCAATGTAACCAAACAGCCAGCCGCCAATTGGTCGCATCAAGAACCCTGCTGCAAATACGCCTGCTGTTTGTAGAAGCTGTGTTGTGTTATTACCTGAGGGGAAAAAGATATGGGCAAAATACAAAGAGCAAAATGAATAAACGTAGAAATCAAACCATTCAACCAGATTCCCTGATGACGCGCCTACAATCGCCCGAATACGCCGGCGCGAATCTGAGCTAGTAATAATAGTTTTATCCTGATGCGTTGTTGTTGCTTCGGTCACTTTATTAATCTCCTGTCTTCCTGAATCGGAACAAATTCCACAGATCCAGTAAAGCAGGTGGTAATGCAGATGTTATATAGAATTATCTGGTATTGATGTTGCAGTGCCAAAAACTGTGAACAAGCTAATCTTTTGGATTTCTGTTGAGGAATTTCATAAATCGCAGACAGCAAAAAGCCCTGTACGTCAGTACAGGGCTTTTTGCTTAATTGGAGCCTGGCAGTTCCCTACTCTCGCATGGGGATACCCCACACTACCATCGGCGCTACGGCGTTTCACTTCTGAGTTCGGCATGGGGTCAGGTGGGACCACCGCGCTAGTGCCGCCAGGCATATTCTGTTTCATTAACCGTCACAGTGTTATCTGCAACCATTAACTTAAAATCTCGGTTCAAGCTGAAAATCAAAATGCTTAGTCTCTCAACCAAAACACCTTCGGTGTTGTAAGGTTAAGCCTCACGGATCATTAGTACTGGTTAGCTCAACGTATCGCTACGCTTACACACCCAGCCTATCAACGTCGTAGTCTTCAA
>NZ_JAHWLU010000008.1:0-81557 GCF_022134725.1 Buttiauxella sp. S19-1 | reverse complement strand
CTGGTGGATAACGGAGATCTGATTCAGGGTAGCCCGCTTGGTGATTACATGGCGGCCAAAGGTCTGAAAAAAGGCGATATTCATCCGGTTTATAAAGCGCTGAATACGCTGGATTACGCCGTCGGCAACCTCGGCAACCACGAATTTAACTATGGGCTGGATTACCTGCATATGGCGTTATCCGGGGCGAAATTCCCCTATGTGAATGCCAACATCATTGATGCCAAAACCAATAAACCGCTGTTCACGCCTTACGTCATCAAAGAAACGGTAGTGAAAGATAAAGACGGCAAAGAGCAAACGCTGCGCATTGGCTATATCGGTTTTGTGCCGCCACAAATTATGACGTGGGATAAAACCAATCTGGAAGGCAAAGTGACGGTTAAAGATATTACCGAAACCGCCCGCCAGTATGTGCCTGAGATGCGTAAAAATGGGGCGGATTTAGTGGTGGTTATCGCCCACTCCGGCTTGTCCAGCGACCCATATCATGTGATGGCTGAAAATTCCGTCTATTACCTCAGCGAAGTTCCGGGTGTAGATACCATTCTGTTTGGCCACGCTCATGCTGTTTTCCCTGGCAAAGATTTTGCCAATATCAAAGGTGTTGATCTTGATAAAGGCACGCTGAACGGTATTCCGGCGGTGATGCCGGGAATGTGGGGCGACCATCTTGGCGTGGTTGATTTGGTGCTGAACAACGATAGCGGCTCGTGGAAGGTCACCAGCAGCAAGGCAGAAGCACGCCCAATCTACGACAGCGTAGCGAAGAAAGCGCTGGTGCCAGAAGACGCCAAACTGGTGGAAGTGATGAAACACGATCACGACGCCACGCGCGAGTTTGTCAGCAAGACAATCGGCAAATCCTCCGACAATATGTACAGCTATCTGGCATTGGTTCAGGATGACCCGACGGTGCAAGTGGTCAATAACGCGCAGCTCGCCTACGTTGAAAAATACATTCAGGGCGACCCGGATCTGGCGAATTTGCCGGTGCTGTCTGCTGCGGCACCGTTCAAAGTCGGCGGGCGTAAGAATGACCCAGCCAGTTTTGTTGAAGTGGAAAAAGGCCAGCTCACCTTCCGTAATGCCGCCGATTTGTATCTTTACCCGAACACGCTGGTGGTAGTAAAAGCCACCGGCAAAGAGGTGAAGGAATGGCTGGAGTGTTCCGCTGGGCAGTTTAATCAGATTGATGTGAACAGCAGCAAACCGCAGTCGCTGATCAACTGGGATGGTTTCCGCACCTATAACTTTGATGTTATCGACGGCGTGGATTACCAGATTGATGTGTCGCAACCGGCGCGTTACGACGGCGAATGCCAGATGGTGAACCCGAAGGCCGAGCGTATTAGAGGGCTGACGTTCAAAGGCAAGCCAATCGACCCGAACGCGACTTTCCTGGTGGCAACCAATAACTATCGCGCTTACGGCGGCAAGTTTGCGGGTACCGGTGATAGCCATATCGCTTTCGCCTCGCCGGATGAGAACCGCTCGGTGCTGGCGAACTGGATTACCGCGAGCAAAGAGATTCACCCAGCTGCCGATAACAACTGGCGCCTTGCGCCAATCCACAGTAATCAGAAATTAGATATTCGCTTTGAAACTTCACCGTCGGAGAAAGCCACCACCTTTATCAAAGATAAAGGCCAGTATCCGATGAAAAACGTTGGCAACGACGAAATCGGCTTTGCGATTTATCAGTTGGATTTGAGTAAGTAATCACTCACGCGTCCCGCTCACTGCGGGACGCCATTACCCTTGGCAAATTCCCTTCGATCCAATCAGCCAGTTCAGCCACTTTCTCAGCCACTTCACAGCCCAACGGCGTCAAACTGTATTCCACATGAGGCGGTACCACCGGGTAGGATTTGCGATTCACGAAACCGTCGGCTTCCAGCCATTGCAGCGTTTGCGCGAGCATTTTTTCACTCACCCCGCCCATTTTACGGCGCAGGTCGCTAAAGCGATGTGTACCACCCTGCAAGGCCACCAGAATCAGCACGCCCCAACGGCTGGTGACGTGCTTTAACACATCTCGCGACGGGCATTGTTCGGCGAACAAATTGCCATCACGCATTTGCTCGGTTAACGACAACGGGCGGTTCTCAATCTCACTCATTTCATACTTACCTTTTTGTGCGTACTTACTTAAAGTTAGTGCTGGTGATAGTGTGGCACAACTTAAGCAGAACCCCCACAGGAGATTTATCATGATCGCGATTACCGGAGCTTCCGGCCAACTGGGCCAACTCGTTGTTGAGGAATTACTGAAAACTGTTGCTGCTGACCAACTGGTTGCTATTGTGCGTAACCCAGCAAAAATTAAGGCATTTGCTGAGCGTGGCGTTCAGGTTCGTGCGGCCAGCTATGAAGATAAAACCGCGCTGGTGCAAGCGCTGCGTGGCGTTGAAAAACTGCTGCTGATCTCTTCAAGCGAAGTCGGTCAACGTGCGGTTCAGCACCACAACGTGATTGAAGCCGCCAAAGAAGCGGGCGTGAAACTGATTGCTTACACCAGCTTGCTGCATGCCGATTCTTCACCGCTCGGTCTGGCAGATGAACACATCGCAACCGAAGAAATGCTTAAACAATCAGGCATTCCATTTGTGCTGCTGCGCAACGGTTGGTATACCGAAAACTACCTCGCCAGCGTGCCGCCAGCACTGCAACATGGTGCATTTATTGGCAGCGCCGGAGAAGGCAAAATCGCCTCGGCCACGCGTGCAGATTATGCGGCTGCTGCCGCAAAAGTGATGACCCTCGACAACCAGGCGGGCAAAGTTTACGAACTGGCTGGCGACCACGGCTGGACGCTATCTGAGCTGACGGCAGAATTGACGAAACAAAGCGGCACAACCGTGGTGTATCAAAACCTGCCAGAAGCTGATTTTAAAGCGGCGCTGCTGGGTGCTGGCCTGCCAGAAGGGTTAGCCGCAATGCTGGCAAACTCCGATGCTGGCGCATCGAAAGGTGGCCTGTTCGAGGATAGCCGCCAGTTGAGTCAGTTGATTGGCCGCCCAACCACCTCACTTGCCGAAAGCGTGCGTTCTGCGCTGTAATTGTTAACTTTCCGTTAAACCAGGACATCCCTATACTTACGGGGTGTCCTGACGGAGATTAATGTGCAAGGCGTTCCTGAACAGTTCAGTGATGAAAAAGACCACGCTCAATTCCGGCATCTGCCACAGCTGCCCGGCGTTGAGCTTTATCACGCGCATATTTCTCGTTACGCCTTTGAACCGCACACTCATGAAGCCTTTGGTGTTGGCACTGTGACTATGGGGGCCGAGCGTTTTCGTTATCGCGGTGTGCAGCATGTCGCCGCCACGGATTCGTTAGTGTTGATGAACCCTGATGAACTGCATACTGGTGAAGCGGCTACCGAAGATGGCTGGCAGTACCGCATGATTTATCTCGAACCGGACATTCTCGAAGCGGTGACGGGTTCGCGTAACTGGTCATTTAATGAAGTGGTCACTTGCGATCCGCTACGGGCGAGCCACGTATCACGCTTGATTAACGGGTTATGGAACGAAAACGATCCGCTGGCTCAGCAAGGATTGTTGCTGAATCTTATCGATACGTTTAAGCCTTATGCTCACCATTTACCCATGACGCGGCAAGAGTCGGCGCATCGTTTTGAGCAAATTCGGGACTATCTGCACGATAATTATATGCACCCAGTAACGCTTGATGAGCTTGCCGCCGTGGTTTCGCTGAGTCCTTATCACTTTCAACGCATGTTCAAAGCCCATTTCCACGCCACGCCGCATCAGATGCTGATGGCGATTCGCCTGTGGCACGCCAAGCGACTCCTGACGAATGGGATGCCCGCCGCTCAAGTTGCCGCTGCTAGCGGGCTCACCGATCAGGCCCATCTGACTCGCGCCTTTTCCCAGCGTTATGGCATCACGCCGGTGCGTTATCAAAAGCAGGTCGCCCGTTAGCAATACCGCAAGCTGGTACAATATTTTCCTCCAGTCCACACCTACACTCTATGCAAAGCATTTAAGTGGATGAAGAAAATGTTAACTGGTGTGTTGTACGCCCTGCTGGCTGGGTTGATGTGGGGGCTGATTTTCGTAGGGCCACTGATTGTTCCTGATTACCCTGCTGCAATGCAGTCAACCGGACGCTATCTGGCGCTGGGGCTGATTGCGCTCCCGTTGGCCTGGTTTGGACGCCAGCGTCTGCGCCAGTTGACCCGCACTGACTGGTTCACCGCGCTCAAGCTTTCGACCGTCGGCAATCTGATTTATTACGTCTGCCTGGCCAGCGCGATTCAGCGCACCGGGGCGCCCATTTCCACCATGATTATCGGCACGCTGCCGGTCGTTATTCCGGTATTTGCCAACCTGCTTTATAGCAAGCGTGATGGCAAGCTCCCGTGGCACCGGCTGGCACCTGCGCTGGTGATTATCGCGCTGGGCCTGGTAATGGTGAATACCGCCGAATTACGCACCGGCGAGCTCGATTTCAGTTGGTGGAGATATATCAGCGGCATAGGGCTGGCGTTTATTTCTGTCGCTTGCTGGGCGTGGTATGCGCTGCGAAATGCCCGTTGGCTGCGTGAGAATCCGGATAAAAACCCGCTGATGTGGGCAACTGCGCAAGGGCTTTCTATATTGCCGTTTTCATTTATCGGATACATCGCGGTTTGCTTGTGGATGTCTCGCACCGACAGCGACTTTGCCCTGCCCTTTGGTCCACGTCCGGAAGTCTTTTTAACGTTGATGTTAGCCATTGCACTATTTTGTTCGTGGCTGGGTGCGCTGTGCTGGAACATTGCCAGCCAGCGCTTACCGACGGTAATCGTCGGCCCGTTAATCGTCTTTGAAACCCTGGCGGGACTGGCTTACACATTTATGCTGCGCCACAGCTGGCCGCCGTTGATGACATTACTGGGCATCGTCTGTTTGGTTGCGGGCGTGGTGCTGGCCGTGTTGACGAAACCGCAGAAAAGTACAATCGCTGAAGTGGTTATGACGACGGATAAATAGCGTCTTACCTCGAAATAGTCATAGCGCCGACATAAAGATGCATTTAATATGCATCTTATATTATCGACAACGAGGTATTTGCTCATGGCTTTCCGCGACCAGGCTTTAGGTGAACTGGCTTTAACCATTCCACGCGCTTCCGCGCTGTTCCGTAAATTGGATCTCGATTTCTGCTGCGGCGGAAAGCAGACACTTGAACGTGCAGCGACACGTAAAGAGTTGGATCTTGATGCGATTGAAGCAGAACTAGCAACGCTTGCTGAACAACCAGTTGAGAAAGAGTGGCGTGCGGCACCGCTGGCCGAAATCATCGACCATATTCTGGTGCGTTACCACGACCGTCACCGCGAACAACTACCAGAGCTGATTCTTCAGGCAACAAAAGTTGAGCGCGTACATGCAGATAAACCGAATGTACCGAAAGGCCTGGCGAAATATCTCACCATGCTGCATCAGGAACTGAGCAGCCATATGATGAAAGAAGAACAGATCCTGTTCCCGATGATCAAACAAGGTATGGGTTCACAGGCGAACGGCCCAATTAGCGTGATGGAAAGCGAGCATGATGAAGCGGGTGAATTGCTGGAAGTAATCAAACATACCACCAATAATGTGACACCACCGCCAGAAGCCTGCACCACGTGGAAAGCCATGTATAACGGGATTAACGAATTGATTGATGACTTAATGAACCACATTAGTCTTGAGAATAATGTGCTGTTCCCACGGGCGTTAGCTGGGGAATAAATCAGTAAGATAACCCTCACCCCGGCCCTCTCCCTCAGGGAGAGGGGGAAAACCATACCGTTAGGGTGAGGGCTAAAAAATTACTTACGCATTGCCGCAATGCGCTTCTTGCCGATAAACATCCAGCACACACCTAACACCGCAAACCACAATGGCGTCACCATCAGGGCCTGGCGGGTATCCGTTTCCAGCGTCAGCAGCACAATCACAAACGCGAAGAACGCCATACATACCCAGCACATCAGCTTACCGAGCGGCATTTTGTAGATAGATTTCTCATGCAGATGCGGACGCTGTTTACGATACACGAGGTACGAGCACAGAATAATCGTCCAGACGAACATGAACAGAATCGCCGAAACGGTAGTGATCATCGTAAAAGCGGTAATGACGTTCGGATTCACATAAAGCATCACCACGCCACCCAACAAGCAGATGCAGGAGAAGGTTAAACCTTTCGCCGGAACCGCGCGCTTAGACAGTTTCGCAAAAGCCTTCGGCGCTGCACCATCTTGTGCCAGGCCGTATAACATACGGCTGGTGGAGAACACGCCGCTGTTGGCAGAAGAAGCTGCTGAAGTCAGCACCACGAAGTTGATGATGCTCGCCGCAGCTGGCAAGCCGACCAGAACAAACAATTCAACAAACGGACTTTTATCTGCGACCACAGAACGCCATGGTGTCACGGACATAATCACGATCAGCGCCAGGACGTAAAACACGATAATACGCACCGGAATCGAGTTAATCGCACGCGGCAGTGATTTCTCTGGGTCTTTGGTTTCAGCAGCGGTTGTCCCTACCAGTTCAACGCCTACAAACGCGAACACCGCAATCTGGAATCCGGCAAAGAAGCCGCTCAGCCCTTTAGGGAACCAGCCACCGTCATTCCACAGGTTATTGAGGGATGCTTCAACGCCAGACGGAGAGTGGAAATTGGTTAAAATCATCACCCCGCCAAGGACAATCAGCCCAACGATAGCGACAATTTTGATCATCGCAAACCAGAACTCCATTTCACCGAACATTTTAACGGTGGCGAGGTTCAGGCTCAGCAGTATCAGGATGACTGCCACTGACGCAACCCAATCCGATAATCCAGGGAACCAGAATTGCGCATAGGACGTAATGGCCACGACGTCAGCCATACCGGTGACTACCCAACAAAACCAGTATGTCCAGCCGGTGAAGTAGCCTGCCCATGGGCCTAACAAGTCTGCGGCGAAATCACTAAACGACTTGTATTCAAGATTTGATAGCAGCAATTCGCCCATGGCGCGCATGACGAAGAACACCATAAATCCGATGATCATATAAACAAAAATTATCGATGGGCCAGCAAGGCTGATGGTTTTACCCGAGCCCATGAATAAACCTGTGCCGATGGCACCGCCGATGGCGATAAGTTGGATGTGACGGTTAGTTAAGTTGCGCCGTAGCGACTGTTCGGACGGAGCTTCAGCTACGTCAGCTACTTTAATCTGATCTACCATGTTGTATGTTCCTGTCTGTCTGTGGTGTTCAGGCTCTACTGGCCTTTGAAATGTGATGTTGCCGAAATGTTGCACTGCAAGGCAGCGACAATAATAGGGAAGAATTGATGGGGTGAATATCTGAAAAAAACAATATTGTTAATTTTATGTTGTTTTTGTGTACATAATCACCCTAATAGCGAGAATTGCATCACAAAAGCACCTTATGCAGAAGTAAAACCAGAATAAAATAATGCGAACTAATATTCAGGCAAGTGAAAACCCCGCCGAAGCAGGGTTATTTGAACGCTTACAGAATTTCCAGCAGTTCAACTTCAAAAACCAGGGTGCTGTACGGAGGAATGGACGCGCCAGCGCCACGCTCACCATAAGCCAGGTTATGAGGAATAGTCAGTTCCCACTTTGAGCCAACAGGCATCAGAGTCAGCGCTTCAATCCAGCCTGCGATAACGCCGCTTACCGGGAACTCAGCAGGCTCACCACGTTGTACGGAGCTGTCAAACACGGTGCCATCAACCAGTTTGCCGGTATAATGCACACGAACGTGATCTTTACGCGCTGGGATTGGACCAGTGCCTTGAGTCAGAACGCGGAATTGCAGGCCAGATTCAGTGCTGCTCACGCCTTCTTTGGAGATGTTTTCTTCCAGGTATTTCTGACCTTCAACAGCCATTTCTTTCTGGCGTTCCTGGCGAACAGCATCAGCACGCTCGTGGACTTCACGCAGTGCACGATGAACAACGTCAACTGGAACTGCCGGAGCATTCCCTTCCAGAGCATCACGCAAACCCGCTACCAGCGCTTCTGGCAGCAGGCCTTGCAGACCAGATTCACTGAGTTGTTGACCTACCTGTAAACCAATACCGTAACTTGCTTGCGCTTCGACGCTGTCAAAAGAAGGGGTCGTCATGGGTTTTCCTTTAATGTATTTAAAAGCAGGCCAGCAGCATAGCAGCGTCAATCTATTGGGTAAAATGCAAAAGCGGCAAAGGTGACAAATGCAGACGAAACAGGAACAATGGTTTGAATGAATGCTAAATATCAGTGGCAATAGCGAGTTAGATGACGAGTAGAACGTCACATAAACCTGGATTGTGCAATGCATCAAATAGTTAGCGTTCTATAATGGAAGGGATAATGACAGAGCACATTGTGTATATGAGGAGTGTTGCTGATGCGATTCGCTATTAAACCCTGGCTTGCGCGGATTTGGCACGCACCCGATAACATCCGGCTGATGGACCCACTGCCGGCCTTGCATCGCCGCGGCATTATTATTGCGACACTGGTCGTCGTGGCAGGATTTCTGTGGCCAATGCCTGATGAGACAGTCCGTCCGGTCACCCGCGATGCGCAGCTCTCTATTGAATCGCAATCCCCAATTCGTGCCCACTTAGTCAACCCACCAGCCAATACTGAACCAGCGACGCCTGTCGAACCTTCTCGCGTTGAGGAACAACCACAAGCGCCAACCCCACAAGCCAATAATGATATAGAGCAGCAATGGCGTTCATACCGTGTAGAGTCCGGGCAAACCATGGCGCAGCTGTTCCGCGATCATAATTTACCGCCCGCTGATGTTTATTCAATGGCGCAGGTAGAGGGCAACAATAAACCGCTGAGTACTTTGCAAACCGGGCAGATGGTGCAGATTCGCCAGAATGCCAGTGGCGTGGTGACAGGGCTGACAATTGATATTGGTAACGATCAACAAGTGCTGTTTACACGCCAGCCGGATGGCAGCTTTGAGCGTGCTCGTTAACAGCTGATTTGATTTAGCGGATACAGAAATGCAAAACGCCGGCACAAGGCCGGCGTCTTTACGTGTGAATCAGCGAAAATTACGCTTCAGCAACAACGTTTACGATCAGTTTAGCGAATACTTCGCTGTGAACCTGGAAGTCCACTTCGTGCTCACCAGCGGTACGCAGAACGCCGTTCGGTAAACGAACTTCGCTCTTAGCCACTTCAACGCCAGCTGCAGTTACAGCGTCAGCGATGTCACGGGTACCGATGGAACCGAACAGTTTACCTTCGTCGCCAGCTTTAGACGCGATAGTAACAGTTTCGAGTGCGTTGATCTTCGCAGCGCGAGCTTCAGCAGCAGCCAGAACGTCAGCTAATTTAGCTTCCAGTTCTGCACGGCGTGCTTCGAAGAATTCAACGTTTTTCTTGGTAGCAGGAACAGCTTTGCCCTGTGGTACCAGGAAGTTACGAGCATAACCCGCTTTAACGTTAACCTGATCACCCAGGCTACCCAGGTTTGCTACTTTATCAAGCAGAATAACTTGCATTACCTTATCCTCTCAAAGTCATTAATGGACAGTGGCCGATTACTGATGACGATCAGTATATGGCAACAAAGAAAGGTAACGAGCGCGCTTGATGCAGCGAGCCAACTGACGCTGGTATTTTGCACGAGTACCGGTAATACGGCTCGGGACAATTTTACCACTTTCAGTGATGTAGTTTTTCAGTGTAGCGATATCTTTATAATCAATCTCTACAACGCCTTCCGCGGTGAAACGGCAGAACTTGCGACGACGGAAATAACGTGCCATTAGGCTAGTCTCCAGAATCTATCAATTCAATCTGCTCGGCATGCAATACCACTTTGTTCAGCCCATTTTTTGCCTGATGGCAACTAATGAAACCATGAACTGTGAGTACCGTGCCGACCGTTATACTTTGAGTAATGGCTGAGTGTGCGTGCCCGCTAATAATAACTGGCATACGGCACCACGCCTGCCGATCTAAACCGGCTTCCTTTTGCACAGAACGGTGCTCAAGCACGAACTGGCAATGAGGAATTCCTGACGGGCTAACCTTGCGAAGGGGCGTCTTGCACACTGTGCCAGACAATACCAGGCGGTTGGCCGTCATTGGAAATTACTCTTCAGAATCCCCAGCATCTGCATCATCAGCAGTTTCGCTAGCGAAGTCATCGCGACGATCACGACGTTCGTCTTTAGCTTTAACCATTGGTGAAGCTTCGGTTACAGCGTGCTTAGTACGCATAACCATGCTACGGATAACGGCGTCGTTGAAGCGGAAGTTAGTTTCCAGCTCATCGATCACTTCCTGCGGAGCTTCAACGTTCAGCAGAACGTAGTGTGCTTTGTGCAGTTTGTTGATCGGGTAAGCCAGTTGACGGCGGCCCCAGTCTTCCAGACGGTGGATCGTACCTTCTGCTGCAGTGATTGCACCAGTGTAACGTTCGATCATACCCGGAACCTGTTCGCTCTGGTCAGGATGGACCATAAAAACGATTTCGTAATGACGCATCGAATTGCTCCTTACGGATTATTCAGCCTCCTGTCAGGGTCAGCCGCGGCCCATGGAAGCAAGGAACGTGTTTATAAAGGCGGCTGAAAAAATTGACGCGTAATCATACAAGTGCAGCCAGCTAAACTCAAGGCAATACAGAAATTAATTCTTTTGCATGAAGGCTAAAATTTAAACTGCGTACTAACTCAGTGAAATCTATAACTTTGACGTAGATCACTTTAAATTTTTGACCAACACCATCAGAAATGGTCGCTTTTTATTCAACATGATGGAGTTACACTTACTGTCATAGGCCGCCACTATTTATTAACAGGAGCGACGACCGCATCTAACACACTAAGTTGTATACCCTGGCTGCTTCAGAACGCTGGGCTATGGGTATAGTGGAGCGGAATATGAAAACTATCGCATTAGCCTTTGTCGCTGCACTTTTGCTTTGCGTGAATGCGACAGCCGCTATCAAAATAGACAACCATCAGGCAAAAAATATGGATGATGTGATGAGCTTAGGGGTGATTTACATCAATCATAATTTTGCTACCGAACAAGAGGCCGAAGTCGCGATTAATGGCGACACGGATCAGCACGGAGCAAAGTACTTTCACCCGATATTGATGAGAGAGCCAGATAGCAACGGCAATATGCGTATCAGCGCTGATATCTATCGGTAATAGAATGCAATGAGGTAATGAAGTAACGCGTTAACACCAGGAATACCACAACGACATAGAAAGCCAACGTTTGACTTGCCCCCGCTTGCGGGGGCCTTTTTATTACGCTTTCTCATTCAAAATACAGGGGTGTTGGCTGCGTTCACTCACCCCGGTCACTTACTTTAGTAAGCTCCCGGGGATTCGCTCTCTTGCCACCTAGCTGTATTTCGAATGAGCTCGCGTAATACCTAATAATGCTCAACTAACGCTGTCCGTAATAAGCATTTGCGCCGTGTTTGCGCTGAAAATGCTTGTCCATCAAATAGCTGTCGATTGGTTTTAACTGCGGGTTTATACCCTGTGCAATCCATGCCATTCGTGCGACTTCTTCCATGACCACTGCATTATGAACGGCGTCTTCAATGCTTTTTCCCCACGTAAATGGGCCGTGCTGATAGACCACGACACCAGGCGTGTGCAAAGGATTACCACTGCCCAGCGTTTCAATGATGACATTGCCGGTGTTTAGCTCGTATTCGCCTTGCACTTCATCGCAGGTCAACGGGCGGGAACAGGGAATATCTCCCAAAAAGTAATCAGCGTGTGTGGTGCCGAGAGCCGGAATACTGAGCCCAGCCTGCGCCCATGCGGTTGCGTGAGTGGAATGGGTATGCACTACGCCGCCGAGTTCGGCGTACTTTTTATAAAGCGCCAGATGGGTAGCAGTGTCCGAAGATGGTCGATACTTCCCTTCAATGACCGTACCGTTCAAATCCACGATGACCATATCGTCCGCAGACATTTGTTCATACGCTACACCACTAGGCTTGATGGCAATGTATTGCCGTTCACGGTCTATCCCGCTGACGTTTCCCCAGGTAAACGTCACCAGACCATGGCGCGGTAATGCCATGTTTGCTTCAAATACCTGTTGTTTAAGCTGCTGCATCGCCGGCCTCCTGCAACCCAGCCGCCGCCATTCGCGCCAATACCCAATCGCGAGCGGCAATGACTTCGGCAATCGGATCCGCCGCAGTCTCACTCCACATTTCAATTAAATATGGGCCACGGTAGCCACTGCGTTTTAATGTTTCAAAACAGCGCTCAAACTCCACTACCCCACTGCCGAAGGGAACATTTTTGAATACCCCCGGACGCGTGTCTTTTACATGTACTGCCACGATATGTCCGCGCCCTGCTTCGAGTTCCATCTGAACGTCGTTATCCCAGGCGGATAAATTCCCGATGTCCGGGTAAAGCTGGAACCACGGGTTATTCAGGTAATGTGCATACCCCATCGCTTTGCTGATGGAATTCATCAGCGGGTAGTCCATGATTTCCATCGCCAACGTGACTTGCGCACGGCTCGCCATTTCGACTGCCAGAGTCAAACCTTCACGAAAGCGACGGCGAGTTTCATCGTTAGCTTGCTGGTAATAAACATCGTACCCAGCCAGTTGGATGACGCGGATACCCACATCCTGCGCAAACTTAATGGCTTTGCGCATTATCTCCAGCCCCTGATTACGCACCGCGTCGTCTTCGCTTCCTAGCGGGTAACGGCGATGCGCACTCAAGCACATCGAAGGCACGCGAACGCCGGTTTGTGCTACAGCCTGAACCAGCGCTATTCTCTGCTCGCGGCTCCAGTCCAGACGCGCCAGGCGCTCATCGGTTTCATCAACTGACATTTCGACAAAATCGAACGCCAGGCTGGCGGCAAGCTGCAATCTTTCGAGCCAGCACTCCCCTGCAGGGAGCGCTTTTTCGTAGATACCTAGCGGAACTTGCTTATGTAACATGAGCCGTCCTTAACCCCAGAGCTGGGCGATAGTGCGCTTAAACTGGCGTGCTGCTTCTACCGGAGATTGCGCATCACGAATACTTCGCCCGGCGATAAACACATGGATTGGAATACTTTTAAATAGTGGTAAATCCTCCAGAGCCAGGCCGCCGGTCACCGTCACTTTAAAGCCCATATCGGAAAGGCGTTTGATGGCACTGATATCTGCTTCACTCCATGCCACCCCAGCGGCTTGCGCATCACGACTTCGGTGATAAACCACCTGTTCGATTCCTGCGGTGCGCCATTCCTGTGCCTGTTCCCACGTCCAGAAACCGGTCAGTTCGATTTGCACATCACCGTTAAATTCACGGGCCACTTCCAGTGCACCTTTGGTGGTGTTGATATCAGCACAGCAAATGACGGTCACCCAATCGGCATTGGCTTCAAAACACATCCGCGAAAGTATTTTCCCGGCATCGGCGATTTTGGCATCTGCCAGTACAATTTTATGTGGGTAGAGCGCCTTGAGATCGCGCACAGCTCGCACGCCCTCCCCGACACAAAGAATGGTCCCCACTTCAATAATGTCGACTTCTTCAGCTATCAGGCGCGTAGTTTTGTATGCGTCTGACATGGTTTGGTTATCCAGCGCAACTTGCAGCATCGGTAATGAATGAGACATGAAAAGCTCCTTAAGCAGTTGCCAGCGCCGTAGCGCGGTCAATTAAATCCAGCACTTCCTGTTCGGAACGGCAGGCGCGTAAACGGTCAAAATTGGCTTCATCTTCAAACAGATTCACAATCTGCATGATGCCGATTTCCTGATGGGTGGTGGCATCAACGGCCGCCATAGTGATGAGGATGTCCACTGGGTCGTTATCTTCATGGTTGAACACCAATGGTGTTTTCAGCGTCACCAGTGAAAAACCGGTGCTTTTCACTCCTTCCTCTGGGCGACCATGCGGCATAGCAAGGCCCGGAGCGATAACGAAGTAAGGGCCAAATTGCGCCACACCATCGAGAATCGCCTGGTAATATCGCGGTTCGACGATGTCTGCCTCCACCAGCAAATCGACGCCGATTTTTACCGCGTCCTGCCAGGTTTTGGCTTCAGCCTGTAAACGTACGGAATGGTTTTGTGCCAGAGAATCACGTAATTTCATTGGCGTTCCTTACTTCAGATCCTGAGGAAAATGCGCGGTGATCACTTCCATCAACTTTGGTCCGAAATCCGCCGCAGAAAGCATATTGCGAACCCCCACCACATGTTTGTTGCCGGTCACGGTGATTTCACCTGCGATGTGCGTCGAAGCGATAATCACATCGGCACCGCTCAGTTCACTTTTGTATTCCCCCACGGCACAACTGTTTACGGAATGATCAACACCTTGCTGCGTCAAAAACTGATCCACTTTCATTTTCATGATCATGGAACTGCCTTGCCCGTTACCACATACAGCCAGAATTCGTACGGTCATAATCTCAATTCCTTAATTGGCGGAAGATTCCGTCAGTTGTTTTTCAGCATCTTCTTCCTGGCGCAAGGTGCGCCCGGCGAAGAACATGTAAACCAGTGCAATGACTATCACGACCCCCATAAACCACAGGCCCAGTGTTAATCCTTCCATTAGCGGAGGTGCCAGAATCGACCAGTCGGCCATGCCCATCCAGGCACTGAGTCCGGTAAGTTTTACCGCCCAAACGCAACCGAAGATTTCAATCATGCCCATCACCAGGCAGATTTTTAGTGCAGCACGCCAGCCGCCAAAGTGGTTGGCAAACACGCCAATGGTGGCGTTCGAGAAGAACATCGGGATGAAACCAGGAATAATCATGATGGAGGAGCCAGCGGCGATGAGAATACCGACAGCGATAAGCTGGCCGATGGTTCCCCAGATAAAGCCCCACACCACGGCGTTAGGCGCAAAGCTATAGATAGCCGCACAGTCAATGGCAAGCACCGCACCGGGAATCAAGCGCTGCGAAATACCGTTAAACGCTTCGGAGAGTTCAGCAACAAACATCCTGACGCCCTGCACGATAATGAAAATCGCCACGGCGAACTGGAAGCCGGTTTGCAATATGTAGATAGTCCAGTGTGTTTTACCCGCCATAGCCTGCATGACATCAATGCCGAATGAGCAAAGAATCACACCGAAAAACAGCGTCATTACAATGGCAGTGGAAACGATATTGTCATGGAAGATGTTGAGCCAACCGGGCAGTTTGAGGTCTTCAACGCTCTCCTCTTTTTTGCCCAAATACGGCGCAATTTTATAGGCGATCCACGAGGCGAATTGCTGTTGGTGGCCAATGGAAAAACCGCTATTTTCCGTCACAGCTTGCGTAGGTTTGTACATCATGTTTGAGGTGATGCCCCAATAGAGGGAAACCAGAACAGCGGTGCAGATGATGGTCGTCCACATCGGATACCCGAGAATAAAGAAGAACACCGCTATTAAACCGGCTTGCTGGAACATGATGTGCCCAGTCAGCATGATGGTGCGAATCCCCGTCACGCGCCGTAACAGCACATAAGTTATGTTGAGAGCCAGCGCCAGCAACACCGCGTACCCCACCCAACTGTAAGCGTCCCCCATCCTTTCGATAGTGGCCATCATTGAGGCATAGGTATCTGAGATCGCGCCATTAATTCCATAAACCTCAGACATTTTTGCCACTACCGGTTTAAACGTGCCGGTCAAAATGCCAGAGCCTGCTTGTAACAGCATGAAACCAATAATGGTTTTAATGGTGCCTTTGATAATCACACTGGCGCTTTTTCGCAGCAGCAAGTAGCCAAGACAAGTGACAATCCCCAACAACAGCGGGGCGTTGGTCATTACCTGGTTAAAAAAGATGGTAAAGACGTTGTAGAGGATCTCCATAAAGCTCTCCGTAGGGTAGTCGCTCCCTGTTTTGATGAGAAAACAGGCTGAAGTAATGTTCGCCCTCACTTTATTTGTCAAAAATAATCACAACAAGATTGAAAATGATTAATTGTGAGATGCCACGCAATTTATTTTCCACAGTTTCACAATGGTTAATGCTTCATAATAAATTCAGACAAATAATCACTAAATATCATGTGAATAGTGAGAGTAAAGCACTGCAGCGATGTCATTAAGTGAGTTTTTTATGGAATCAAACAGCAAACAAGAAAACTAAAAAACACTTCTCAAGTTAATTTTTTGATGTCAATATCAATCAAATTAAATCATTTAATGACCACTATTGATTTTAAATTCTGAATGGAAAGGAGAGAAATGATGAGCAAGGTTAAGACGATTACCCGCGAATCCTGGATATTGAACACCTTCCCGGAGTGGGGAAGTTGGCTGAATGAAGAAATTGAGCAGGAAGTTGTCGCTCCTGGCACTTTTGCCATGTGGTGGCTGGGCTGCACGGGTATCTGGTTGAAATCTCAGGGTGGTGCGAATATCTGTGTAGATTTTTGGTGCGGAACCGGCAAACAAAGCCACGGTAACCCGCTAATGAAAAAAGGCCATCAAATGCAGCGCATGGCTGGCGTCGAGAAGCTACAACCAAACTTGCGTACCACGCCATTCGTGCTCGATCCTTTCGCCATTCGTCATATTGATGCAGTGCTGTCGACGCATGATCACAACGATCATATCGACGTCAACGTGGTTGCTGCCGTAATGCAAAATTGCGCTGATGATGTGCCGTTTATCGGGCCACAAACCTGCGTTGATTTATGGATTGGCTGGGGAGTTCCACGCGAACGCTGCATTGTGGTGAAGCCTGGCGATATTGTGAAAGTGAAAGATATTGAAATTCATGCGCTGGATGCCTTTGATCGCACTGCACTTATTACACTACCTGCGGATGAAAAAGCACTGGGCGTACTGCCGGATGGCATGGACAAGCGGGCGGTAAATTATCTGTTCAAAACACCAGGCGGCAATCTGTATCACAGTGGCGACTCCCACTATTCCAACTACTATGCCAAACATGGCAATGACCACCAGATTGATGTGGCACTCGGTTCTTATGGCGAGAACCCACGCGGGATCACCGATAAAATGACCAGTGCTGATATTTTACGTATGGCGGAGTCACTGAATACTAAAGTTGTCATCCCGTTCCATCATGATATCTGGTCGAATTTCCAGGCCGATCCACAAGAAATCCGCGTCTTATGGAACATGAAGAAAGATCGCCTGAAATACGGTTTTAAGCCGTTTATCTGGCAAGTTGGTGGCAAGTTTACCTGGCCGTTGGATAAAGATTTATTCGAATATCACTATCCTCGCGGTTTTGATGACTGCTTTACCCTCGAACCAGACTTACCGTTCAAATCCTTCCTGTAATAACATAAAGCCGGGTTTACGCCCGGCATCTTCAGCATAACTTTAGGTGTTTCATTATTTTTCAAATATCATCTTTAAAAATCATCTTTCCTCGGGAATAAGCATGACCGAAGCACAACGCCACCAAATCTTGCTTGATCTGCTCCAGCAGACTGGGTTTGTTACTGTCGAACAAGTTATGGAACGCCTGGCAATCTCTCCCGCTACAGCACGTCGTGATATCAACAAACTGGATGAAAGCGGCAGGTTAAAAAAAGTCCGCAATGGTGCCGAAGCCATTAGCCAGCAGCGCTTACGTTGGACGCCAATGAATATACATCTGGCGCAAAATCATGATGAGAAAAGCCGTATTGCCAGCGCCGCTTCTGCCCTCGTAAAACAGGGAGAAAGTGTGGTGATTAACTGTGGGTCGACCGCTTTTTTACTCGGCCAGCAGATCTGCGGAAAACCCGTGCAGATCATTACTAACTATCTGCCGCTTGCTAATTATCTTATCGATCAAGAACATGAAAGTGTGGTGATCATGGGCGGTCAGTACAATAAAAGCCATTCCATCACCCTTGGGCCTCAAGATAACGATACTTCGCTGTACGCCGGACACTGGATGTTTACCAGCGGTAAGGGTTTGACTGCGGAAGGGCTTTATAAAACTGACATGCTGACGGCAATGGCTGAGCAGAAGATGCTAGGTGTGGTGGGTAAACTGGCAGTACTGGTTGATAGCTCGAAGGTGGGCCAACGTGCAGGTATGCTTTTTAGCCGGGCTGAGCAAATTGATTTAGTCATCACCGGTAAACAAGCAAACCCTGAAGTGGTCAAAAAGCTTGAAGATCAGGGTGTGCAGGTCATTCTTGTGTAATCAAAGATATTCGCTAAAAAAGCGGCTGGTCGCCTCAAGCGCTGAAGGGGTAATACGATGCTTCACTCCCGGTTCACGCAAGCAAAGAAGCTGTTTGTCCAGCCCCTTCTCAATCAGTGCCTGTTGTAAACGCCAGGTTTCTGCCGCCGGAACTACGTCATCTTCTTCGCCGTGCCACAGCATTAGTGGCCGGTTCCCGGCCTTTTCCAGTTGATGGCTGATGTCGTAGTCTGCAAGTTTGTTAAGTGATTCCAGATCTAACACCTGCGGTGGGAACAAACTTTTACCAAGCGATATGAAATATCCCGACCCCATCAGGCATGCCACACAACTCACTTGCGGGTAACGCGCCATAATTCCAAGAGCGGTCATTCCTCCCATCGACGCACCACCTACTGCAACACGATGTTCATCTATGGGATAACGTTCGCACAGTGCCTTGTGAAGCTGAGAAAACTCATCAATATTTTGTTTGAGAATCGACCAGAATTGATACAGCCGCGCCGCATCGTCTCCATTGAAACGGGAACCATGCTGCTCGGCATCAGGCATAATCACGCGCATTCCGGCCTGAGCGAGTGCGACAGCAAAGTAGCTGTACACCAGTTTGGATGACGTAAAACCGTGATAGAAAAAAACTACCGGCAGTTTGCTTTCTTTTTTCCCGGCAGGTACAGCATGCAGAACTTCGATACCGCCTAACTGCTCGGTGTACATTTCTATCATTGGAATCGCTCCGGATCATTATGCGTCTTCTTTTGTAAGCCAGCATTCACTAGATGGCAAGCCATGTGCTTACATAGATTCTTATTCACTATGAGATCTGCTTAGCGATTTTCATTCGAAAGTGATTAAAAAGCGCGGGGAAGCTAACAGAATGGGAACATTCCCTCTTCCCAGAAAAAAACCGGGGCTACACTATGGCTATTAAGAGACGAGAAACGATCATGCGACTGCTATCAGCTTTGCTACTTGTGACAGCACTCAGTGCCTGTAGCGTGTTACAGGGTACACCGCAACCCGCACCGCCGGTAACCGAAAGTCCTCAGGAAATTCAGCGTTCGCAAACGCAAGGATTAACCAAAATAGGGACAGTGACAGCACTCGAACGCGGCTCACCAATGGACTCTGAGCGAGCGATAAAAGAGAAAGCAATTGCTGCGAAAGCGGATTACTACCAAATCTTGTTAAACGATGAGACGGTGGTTCCGGGACAGTGGTATGCCCAGGCAATTTTGTATCGCAAGTAATGCAGTGCGGTGTTTACCTTTATTAAGATTTACACAGCTTTGCGTCAACTGATCGTTTGTTATGCACAATGAACTTCAGCCAACGGACAGGTCTGGAGTTCAACTAACGCGAAGGAATGCCCTGCTGATTTAGGGTAAGTATAAAGGAGCTAACTATGAAACGATCGCTTGCCTTAACCTCATTACTGCTGTCCGTGGGGCTAATTACAACATCGGCGCAATCGGCAGAAGATGTTGCCGCAGATTGTGTGACGGGTTTGAATGAAATCGGCATGATTTCAGTAAACGGTATCGCCGGTACCGTGCAAGATGTGGAAAAAGTCATTGCCTTAAAGGCCGATGAGCACGGTGCGTCTTACTATCGTATCGTCAAAATGCAGGAAAACCAGCTTGCTGAAGGCTGGCGTGTACAAGCCATTATTTATGCGTAAATAAGCCAGCAGCCATTTAGCTCAACGCTATAGCGCTGGCTTTTATGTTTCTATCCAGTACGCCCCGTCGCTCGCAGCAGCACATCAATCAATACTTGATTCGGTAATACACTTTCCCCACGCGAATCCAGCATCATACGACACCAGGCCTCGCCCAACGGTGGAGAGAGATGTTGTAAAACTTGTGCGCCGGTTGCCAGTAGCGCCAGCAGCCGTGTCAGTTCCCTGCCCCACTCTTCTTGTGGTTTGTGCAGCCGCTGTTGCAACTGCCGCCAGCTACGATCGAAATGCCGGTTTTGCCCCTTTACCTCATCAAATTCTGCATGCAGCATTTCCATAGCACCCGGCTGTTTAGTCAAAACACGCAGCACATCAAGGCTCATGATATTGCCGGAGCCTTCCCAAATACTGTTCACCGGCATTTCACGATAAATACGAGGTAATTCGCTGTCTTCGCAATAGCCGATTCCCCCGAGTACTTCCATCGCTTCTGCGACAAACGGGATACCTGATTTACAGACGCTAAACTTGGCAGCTGGGGTAAAGAGGCGGCTATAGGCCAATTCATGTGGGTTAGCAGGTGATTCCCAGGCGCGAGCCAGACGGAACAGAAACGCCGTTTGCCCTTCAAGTTGCAATGCCATTCGTCCAAGCACCTGGCGCATAATAGGCTGGTCGATCAGCGTCTTGCCGAATGCTTGCCGTTGATGTGCGTGATACAACGCAACCGAGAGCGCACGGCGCATCAGGCCATGGCTACCCAATGCACAATCAAAACGGGTGTAGCCACCCATTTTCAGAATCGAACGAATCCCTTCGCCTTCCTCGCCAATAAGCCATGCTGTTGCATCGAGAAACTCGGCTTCACTGCTGGCGTTTGAACGATTACCAAGCTTATCTTTCAACCGCTCAAAGCGAACCTGATTGCGCTGCCCATCCGGTAAAAAGCGCGGCAGGAAGAAGCAGGACAACCCACCTTTCGCCTGTGCCAGAACCAAATGAGCATCACTTTGTGGAACGGAGAAAAACCACTTATGGCCGACTATGCGATACATTTCGCCAGGGCCGCGTTTGTCGATGGCTTCAGCGCGAGTGGTGTTGCTGAGTACATCCGAGCCACCTTGCTTTTCGGTCATCCCCATGCCAATCAACAGGCCACGTTTTTGCGCACCGGGTGCAAGATGGGCATCGTAACGATCGCTGAGCATCGGCTTCAGCCACGGTTGAAACTCTTTGGGTAGATGCTTAAGCAAGAGAGGGATCGCACCAAATGTCATGGTTATCGGACATAACGTGCCCGCTTCCACTTGTGCGTGCTGAACAAAACGCGCTGCACGGGCAACAAACGAGCCCTGCCTGGCATCTTCCTGCCACGGCAAATTATGAACCCGATTGGCGCACAATCCCTGCATCAACAAATGCCAGGCAGGATAAAAGCGCACATCATCAAGCCGTTCGCCGCTAGAGTCATAACGAAGTAATTCAGGGGGATTCGCGTTTGCCAGCCGCCCGAGTTCCAGCGATTCAGCCGAGCCGAGTTGTTGGCCAATACTCGCCAGAAGTTCAGCATCCCAGCCAGCACCTTCACGTAAAACAGCTTCGGTTAACGAAATATCAGAAAGAAAAAGGTTACTGTTGTTGAGGGGTATTGGTTGGTTAAAAACGGTATGAGTTTGCCAGCGCATCGTGTTCCCTCCCATTAATGGCATAGCCATTAGTATGGACGGTGACAGCGCTTATGCATGGAGGAGGATCACAAAGCGGGGTGCGAGCGCACCCCACAAGAGATTAACTGCGTTGACGCACAGCTTCGAACAGGCAAATACCGGTCGCAACGGAAACGTTCAATGAAGAAACCGTTCCGGCCATTGGGATGCTAATCAGCTCATCGCAATGTTCACGCGTCAGGCGACGCATGCCTTCACCTTCAGCGCCCATCACCAGCGCCATTGGGCCGGTCATTTTGCTCTGGAATAAAGTATGGTCAGCTTCGCCCGCTGTACCGACGATCCAGACGTTCGATTCCTGTAATAAGCGCATAGTGCGAGCCAGGTTGGTCACACTGATAAGCGGAACGTGCTCTGCGGCACCGCAGGCCACTTTCTTGGCAGTCGCGTTCAACTGGGCAGATCTGTCTTTCGGAACGATAACCGCGTGCACGCCAGCGGCATCTGCACTACGCAGGCAGGCACCGAGGTTGTGGGGATCGGTAACGCCATCCAGAATAAGCAGGAACGGGGTATCGATACTGGCAAGCAGGTCTGGAATATCATTTTCCTGATACTGACGACCCGGTTTCACGCGAGCAATAATGCCCTGGTGCACCGCGCCTTCAGATTTTTCATCCAGCCATTGGCGGTTTGCCATTTGAACCGGCACACCCTGAGCTTCCAGCGCATGAATTAAAGGCATCAGACGTTTGTCTTCACGGCCTTTAAGAATAAAGACTTCCCGAAAACGCTGAGGGGCGTTATCAAGCAGTGCCTGGACGGCGTGAATGCCGTAAATCATTTCACTCATTACTGTTACTCATTTCAGGTGCTGATGCACCGTTGTTAATGCTGATATGGTCACCCTCACCCCGGCCCTCTCCCCAGGGAGAGGGAGAAAACCGATCGGGTTAGGGTGAGAGGTATTATTCGTTAGCTCGGCTGCTTCTTCGCAGCGCGCTTGGCTTTCGTAGCGGCGGCTATTTTACGAGTTTTGTCCGACTGCGTTTTTGGTTTCTTCGCTTTCGGCTCGGCTTTTGTGTCGGCGCTTTTCTCGGCTTTCGCTTTCTTCGGCTTGGCTGGCCCTTTCTCTTTACGGAAAGTGCTGTCTGGCTCGAAGTTCGTGCGTTTACCGCCCTGACGACGTTTTGGCCCGTTGCCGTTTGCGCCTTTTTTCGCTCGGTCTTTCTCAGTTTTACCCGCGCCACGAGGAACACGAGTGCTGGAAATCAGAGCAAAATCAATTTTACGCTCGTCCATGTGGACGGCTTCAACGCGCACTTCGACACGGTCACCCAGGCGATAAGTCTGACCACCGGATTCACCAATCAGGCGCTGCCCGATTTGGTCGAAACGGTAGTAGTCGTTATCGAGAGTGGAAACGTGTACCAGGCCATCGATAAACAGATCCGTCAGGCGTACAAAGAAGCCGAAGCCGGTAACGCTGGCGATGATGCCAGTAAAGGTATTACCGACCTGATCCTGCATAAAGTCGCATTTCAGCCAGTCGGCAACATCGCGCGTCGCTTCATCGGCGCGGCGTTCTGCCATGGAACAATGCTGGCCAAGCTGCAGCATTTCGTCCATCTCATAGTGCCAGCCACCAGACTCGGTGCTGTTGCCTTTATGACCCTGCTCTTTTGCCAGCAGATACTTAATCGCACGGTGCAGCAACAGATCCGGGTAACGACGAATCGGTGAAGTAAAGTGCGCGTAAGATTGCAGCGCCAGGCCGAAGTGACCACGGTTTTCTGGATCGTAAACGGCCTGTTTCATGGAACGCAGCAGCATGGTTTGCAGCATTTCATGATCCGGGCGATCGGCAATCGAGTTCAGCAATTCAGCATAATCACGCGGTTCTGGTTTCTGCCCGCCAGGCAGTTCCAGACCTAGTTCAGCCAGCACCGAACGGAATGACGTGATCGCCTCGTTAGTTGGACGATCGTGGTCACGGAACAGTGACGGTTCGTTGTTTTTCTCGACAAAGCGTGCCGCCGCGATATTCGCGAGGATCATGCACTCTTCGATAAGTTTATGCGCGTCGTTACGAACGGTTTGCTCAACGCGTTCAATACGGCGCTCGGCGTTGAAGATAAACTTCGCTTCTTCGCTTTCAAACGAGATGCCGCCACGCTGCGCACGGGAAACATCCAGCACTTTATACAGGTTATGCAGCTCTTCAATGTGCTTAACCAGCGGCGCATATTGCTCGCGCAGTTCCTGGTCGCCCTGCAACATGTGCCACACTTTGGTGTAGGTCAGACGCGCATGGGAGCTCATTACCGCTTCGTAGAATTTCGAGCCAGTCAGACGGCCCGTCGAAGAGATGGTCATTTCACAGACCATACACAGACGGTCAACCTGTGGATTGAGCGAGCACAAGCCGTTGGACAGCACTTCCGGCAGCATCGGGATAACCTGCGATGGGAAGTAAACTGACGTGCCACGGTTACGAGCTTCTTTATCCAGCGCGGTTGGCGGGCGAACGTAATAGCTTACGTCGGCAATAGCGACATATAAACGCCAGCCGCCGCCACGTTTCTTCTCACAGAACACGGCATCATCGAAGTCACGCGCATCTTCACCATCGATGGTGACAAGCGGCAGGTCACGCAAATCCACGCGGCCAATTTTGGCTTCTTCCGGCACCTGTTCTTTAAGTGAAGCGACTTGTGCTTCGACTTCTGGCGGCCAGACGTATGGGATTTCATGGGTGCGCAGCGCCATATCGACAGCCATGCCGGTGCCCATGTTGTCGCCAAGAATCTCAACAATTTTACCTACAGCTTTGGTGCGGCGAGTTGGACGCTGAGTCAGTTCAACCACTACCACAAAGCCCATGCGTGCGCCCATTACCCCTTCTGGTGGGATAAGGATATCGAAGCTCAGGCGGCTGTCGTCTGGCACCACAAAACTAATACCGGCATCGGTAAAGTAGCGGCCAACGATTTGCCCGGTTCTTGGCTCAAGTACGCGCACAATACGCGCTTCGCGACGGCCTTTACGGTCGGCACCCAGCGGCTGCGCCAGCACGATGTCGCCATGCATGCACATTTTCATCTGCTCAGATGAAAGGTAGAGATCGTCTTTACGACCTTCTACGCGCAGGAAACCAAAACCATCGCGATGGCCAATGACTTTGCCTTTTAGCAAATCGAGACGTTCTGGCAGGGCGTAACACTGGCGGCGGGTAAAGACCAACTGTCCATCGCGTTCCATGGCTCGCAAACGGCGACGCAGCGCTTCAAGTTGTTCTTCACCGGTAATATTCAGTTCTTCAGCCAGTTCGTCACGATTGGCTGGTTTTTCACGTTTGGAGAGATGAGCGAGAATAAACTCCCGGCTTGGGATCGGGTTTTCGTATTTTTCGGCTTCTCGTTCCTGAAAAGGATCTTTTGACATTGCGGTTCCTCCGTTGTCATTTGCTGAGGAAATCGTGATTTATTCCACCAGCAATAATTTGTAGAGCGGTTGGTTTTGGTCCACCAAATCGGCCAGGGTGTGCTTATCCAGCTCTGTAAGAAAGCTTTGCACCGCCTGGGCCAGTGCCTGTTTCAGGCGACATGCGGGGGTAATATGACAAAACTCACTGCTACAGTTCACCAAAGAAAGCGGTTCCAGCTCGCGCACCACATCACCGACACGGATAGATACCGCCGGCTTGCCGAGGCGAATGCCACCGTTTTTGCCGCGCACTGCCGTCACATAGCCTGCGCGACTGAGTTGATTGATGATTTTCACCATATGATTACGTGATACACCATACACTTCTGTGACTTCAGAAATGCTCGTCATCTTGCCTTCAGGCAAAGACGCCATGTAAATCAAAGCACGTAAACCGTAATCAGTAAAACTCGTTAACTGCACATCAACCTCTAGGGTGGGAGGGGAAACGCTTTTCGCCATCAGGGCGATATATTGATGATAAACCAGCCATATGGTTGCCAGCTAATTTATTTAACGGGGAAGGTAGATAAAACGGCAGGATAAAGCAGTTGGGGCGTGCTATGCGCACACCCCATCACATCATTATGCGTCGAACGGATCGCGCAGAATCATGGTTTCAGAACGGTCCGGACCGGTAGAAATAATATCCACTGGTACTTCGGTCAGCTCTTCAATGCGTTTGATGTAGTTCAGTGCTGCCTGAGGCAAACCGCTACGCTCTTTCACGCCAAAGGTGGTTTCTGACCAGCCTGGCATGGTTTCGTAGATTGGCTCGATACCTTCCCAGTCGTCAGCAGCCATTGGAGTGGTAGTCACTTCACGGCCATCTGGCATACGGTAGCCTACGCACAGTTTAACTTCTTTCAAGCCGTCCAGTACGTCGAGCTTGGTCAGGCAGAAACCTGACAGGGAGTTAATCTGCACTGCGCGACGCACAGCAACGATGTCCAGCCAACCGGTACGACGACGACGGCCAGTGGTAGCACCATACTCGTTACCTTGTTTGCACAGGAACTCGCCGATGTCATCAAACAACTCAGTTGGGAACGGACCTGCGCCAACGCGAGTAGAGTACGCTTTGATAATACCCAGAACGTAATCAACATAACGTGGACCAATGCCGGAACCTGTTGCCACGCCACCCGCGGTGGTGTTGGAAGAGGTCACGTACGGATAGGTACCGTGGTCGATGTCCAGCAGTGTGCCTTGAGCACCTTCGAACATGATGAAGTCGCCGCGTTTACGTGCGCCGTCCAGCAGGTCGGACACATCAACTACCATGCTGGTCAGAATGTCAGCAACTGCCATGACATCGTCCAGAACTTTCTGGTAATCAACCGCTTCAACTTTATAGAAGTTAACCAGCTGGAAGTTATGGTATTCCAGAACTTCTTTCAGTTTGTCTGCAAAGGTGGCTTTGTCGAACAAGTCGCCAACGCGCAGGCCACGACGGGCCACTTTGTCTTCATATGCAGGACCGATACCACGACCGGTAGTACCGATAGCTTTCGCACCACGAGCTTTCTCACGAGCCACATCCAGCGCAACGTGATAATCAAGGATCAGTGGACATGCTTCAGATAACAGCAGGCGCTCACGTACCGGAATCCCACGGTCTTCCAGCTCTTTCATCTCTTTCATCAGTGCAGCAGGAGACAGCACAACGCCATTACCGATGATGCTGGTAACGTTATCACGCAGAATACCTGATGGAATAAGATGAAGAACGGTTTTTTCACCGTTGATTACGAGAGTATGGCCTGCGTTGTGACCGCCCTGGTAGCGCACAACATATTTAGCCCGTTCAGTCAGAAGATCTACGATCTTTCCTTTACCTTCGTCACCCCATTGGGTGCCCAGTACGACGACGTTGTTACCCATTTTTCAAAATCACCGTTTGCTTAAAAAAGGATTCTACCATCGGTTTCTTCGATGATCAGCCCTTTTAGTATGCAAAATGGTAATCATCGCCCTCAATGTGACTCAACCACCGCTTCGACTCAACATGTAGTAGATAACAATACCTGCAACCACTAGACCACCACCAAAACGGCGCAGCGTATTGTCGGGAAGCTGAGTTAAAGCGGCAATCATTCGGCGCCACATACGCGGGTAAAGCATTGGCCCGAGTCCTTCGAGCACTAAAACTAACGCTAATGCCATCCAGATAGTCGAATTCATATTTCCCTCAAACACCAATAAAAAAAGAGCCGGTCAGACCGGCTCTTGTATAACTCGCGAAAATTAACGTGAACTGTTCGCTGGCGTTTTCATGTAGCGGAAGAAATCATTCTCCGGACTTAGCACCATCACGTCCTGACCAGAATTGAAGCTGGCCTCGTAAGCACGCAGGCTACGAATAAAGGCATAGAAGTCTGGATCCTGGCTAAATGCGTCTGCAAACAGTTTGGCAGCTTCAGCATCACCTTCACCACGGCTAATACGGCCCTGACGCTCAGCTTCTGCCAGAGTACGAGTGACTTCGTAGTCGGCGGTAGCACGCAGCTTCTCAGCTTCTTCCTGGCCTTGTGAACGGTGACGACGAGCAACGGCTTCACGCTCTGCACGCATACGGTTGTAGATTGCTTCAGAAACCTCTGCTGGCAGGTTGATCTGCTTGATACGCACATCGACCACTTCAATACCCAGAGCCGCCATACTGTTCGTGTTAACCACAGGCACTTTGCCATTGGTTTCTTGAGTCACACGCGCCGCCGCCGATGCAATCGCATCATCCGCAGCAGGCGTTGACACTTCATCGTCAGCACCCGCAGAACCTGAGTTCAACGCATCACGAACATCCAGAGTCAGGCGACCACGGGAATCGGTCACGATGTCTTTCACATCAAGACGACCAATTTCAGAACGCAGACGGTCACTGAATTTACGTTTTAACAGCACTTCAGCTTGAGAAACATCACCACCACCGGTTGCCAGATAGTAGCGACTGAAATCACTGATACGCCATTTGATATAAGAATCAACGATCAGGTCTTTCTTCTCTTTGGTTACAAAGCGGTCGGCCTGGTTATCCATGGTCTGAATACGCGCATCAAGAGTTTTAACTGACTCGATAAACGGTACTTTGAAATGCAGACCTGGCTCGTAGACCACCGGCTTATTTTCATCATCACGCAACACCTTACCAAAGCGTAACGTAATCCCGCGCTCACCTTCTTGTACCACGAAGACCGAGGTAAACAGCACCACCAGCACGATGATAATTAAAGCAATGACTGACTTACGCATCGTTATTCACTCCCTACGCGCTGGTTATCAGTGCGCTGCGCGTTCACGCGGCGCTGATCCATGATATCGCCCTGACTAGTTGAGGACGGTGTGCTGGCGCTACCGCTGCTAGAGCCGGATGCAGGTGGCAAACGCAACAGATTATTCGCGCCACTGCTGTCACTCTTTGCTGCAGGCTGAGAGCCACCTTTCAGCATCTGATCCAGAGGCAGAACCATCAAGTTGCCGCCTTTGTCGTTAACCAGAACTTTACGAGTATGGCTAAGCACTTTTTCCATGGTTTCGATATACAGACGCTCACGGGTGATTTCCGGTGCGGCTTTGTACTCTGGCAACAGCTTCGCAAAGCGTGCAACTTCACCCTGCGCTTCTAACACTGTCTGTGTTTTATAAGCGCGAGCTTCTTCGAGAATACGCTGCGCCTGGCCGTTAGCACGCGGCTGAACTTCGTTGGTATAAGCTTCAGCTTCACGGATGTATTGCTGTTCGTTTTCACGCGCAGAAATCGCGTCATCAAACGCAGCTTTTACTTCTTCCGGTGGACGAGCTGTCTGGAAGTTAACGTCCAGTAAGGTGATACCCATGTTGTACGGACGAATGGTTTCTTCCAGTTCACGCTGAGTATCATTACGAATAATGGTACGACCCTCGGTGAGGATCTTATCCATGGTGTATTTACCAATAACACCACGCAGTGCGCTGTCGGTTGCCTGACGCAAGCTGTCGTCTGCACTGGTTACGCTATACAGATAGCGACGCGGATCGGTCACGCGATACTGGACGTTCATTTCGACGCGAACCACGTTCTCGTCAGAGGTCAGCATCACACCAGAAGCCGCCAATTCGCGAACTGCTTCAACGTTTACCGCAGTGACTTTATCAATAAATGTTGGTTTCCAGTTCAGACCTGGCTCAACCAAATGGCTGAATTGACCAAAACGAGTCACCACACCACGTTCAGCTTCTTTGATGGTATAGAACCCAGTAGCAGCCCAAATAACCACGGCTACGGCAGCAACAATGCCGACCATACGACCACCGATGTGTGGACGCGGAAGCTGTGAAGAACCGCCGCCGGTACCGCCACCACCACCGCTTTTACCGCCACCAAGGCCGCCGAGTTTTTTGCTTAATTTCCGGAAGATATCATCAAGATCAGGAGGCCCCTGATCCCGCCCTCCTTTATTACCCCCAGAGTCGCCGCCTGGTTTGCTGCTTCCCCACGGGTCGCGGTCCTGTCCGTTATTACCGGGCTGATTCCACGCCATGTTTATGCTCCATATTTGTTGTGCGGTGATATCCCCCTAAGGGGAAAAAGTCTTCAGGACAGTCCCTTGACTTGCTAAACGATGTAGTCAACGAGTGCCGGTTCTTGTTTACAGAGGCGACGCCAGTCAACAATAGGCATACGAATTTGTAAGCCAACACTGCCGTCCTCCTCCATCCACTCTTTTTCGATTGCCTGAAGCTGATAAAAACGGCTTCGCAGTCGCCCAGCCTGGGGGGGCAAGCACAACGTATGCTGTGCAATTTCACCAGATAAACGCTCAGTCAAAGCCTGGAAAAGCAGTGGAACGCCATCACCGGTCTGGGCAGAAAGCCAGACCCGTATCGGCATATTTTCATCATCTCTGTCGATACGAGGAACAAAGTCGTCCAACATATCTATCTTATTCATCACCATTAGCGCAGGAATTTCATTAGCCTCAATCTCTTCGAGAACGGTATCAACCGCGGCAATGTTTTCCTCGATCCTGAGATCACTTGCGTCAATCACATGTAATAACAATGTCGCCTGACGAGTTTCCTGCAGGGTTGCTTTAAATGCTGCCACTAAGTCATGTGGCAGGTGACGAATAAATCCTACTGTATCCGCCAGGATCGTTTCACCCACATCGGCGACGTTAATACGACGCAATGTTGGATCCAGCGTAGCAAACAACTGATCTGCGGCATAAACATCTGCCGCTGTTATTTGGTTAAACAGGGTGGATTTGCCGGCGTTGGTGTAGCCCACCAGAGAAACGGTTGGGACATCAGCCTTGGCACGCGATCTTCGCCCTTGCTCACGCTGTTTTTCGACTCGTTCTAAGCGACCAAGGATCTGCATAATCCGATTGCGCAGTAAACGGCGGTCGGTTTCGAGCTGAGTTTCCCCAGGGCCTCGTGAACCTATCCCCCCTCCCTGACGCTCAAGGTGGGTCCAGCCGCGCACAAGGCGAGTTGCCATGTGACGTAACTGAGCCAGCTCAACCTGCAATTTACCTTCATGGGTACGCGCACGTTGAGCAAAAATATCTAAAATCAGGCCGGTTCTGTCGACGACACGACATTCACACAGCGCTTCGAGGTTACGCTCCTGAGCAGGAGACAACGCATGATCAAATAAAATGACCGATGCCCCAGTGGCTTTCACTGCATCGGCAATTTCAATTGCCTTACCTTCACCAACAAAATACTTCGGGTGAGGAGCTTTACGGCTACCAGTAACCACCTGTAACGCTTCGACACCAGCTGAAGAGACCAGAGATTCAAACTCATCCAGATCTTCTTTGTTTTTGTCTTGCGTAAAATAGATGTGTACCAGCACCGCCTGCTCACCGGCATCATAACGGTCAAACAAGCGTATAACCTCTCAAAAAGACCAGCGGGGAACCCAGCATCCCTGGTTCCCCGGCTTGGAAAAACAACGTTATGCCTTATTCAGCGTCTTCGTTGTCTTGTTGTGGCGCAGAACCTTGCGCACTTCCACCATGGTGGTAGCTGCCAGAACCGCTAGTACCGGTGTTATTGCTGTGATGAGATACCGGACGAGACGGAACAACAGTTGAAATCGCGTGCTTATAGACCATCTGGCTAACCGTGTTTTTCAACAGGATCACAAACTGATCAAAAGACTCAATCTGACCTTGCAGCTTAATACCATTCACCAAATAAATAGAAACTGGAACACGTTCGCGACGCAGTGCGTTCAAGAACGGATCTTGTAATGATTGCCCCTTAGCCATTCTATCTTTTCCTTATATGCTTGTTGTTTGTAACTCAAGAGCCCTGAGGCTCTGAAAAACTGCGTAAGATACTGCGCACCATAACGATTCAATTGTACACATTCATTGATGCTTCGCACTAACTACCTGTACTACATCGTTGTAAGACTGGGACGGATTATCACTGTCTAACCAGTGAACACCTTCCCAACCTCTCAACCAGGTCATTTGACGCTTAGCCAATTGTCTCGTCGCGCAAATACCACGATAAACCATTTCATCATGAGGAATTTCACCCGCCAGATAAGACCACATCTGCCGGTAACCCACACAACGAATGGAAGGCATGTCCGTATGCAAATCACCACGGGCAAAAAGAGCCCGTACTTCAGCTTCAAATCCCGAAGCTAACATCTGATGAAAACGCTGCTCAATTCTTTGATGGAGCAGTTCACGGCTCGCCGGGGCGATGGCGAACTGATGCACCTGGTAAGGCAGAGCTTCTCCTGACGTTTGTGTCAGTTCCGTTAAAGTTTTACCCGAAATGAAAAAAACTTCCAGTGCCCGGGAAAGCCTTTGTGGATCATTTGGATGAATACGAGCAGCGGCAACCGGATCAACCAGTGCTAATTCACGGTGCAACGCATCCCATCCTTGCTCTGCTGCCTGTTTTTCTATCCGTTCCCGAACTTCAGGAGAGGCGGATGGCAACGGCGATAAACCTTCTAACAATGCCTTGAAGTAGAGCATCGTTCCCCCTACTAATAAGGGGATACGTCCTGCAGCGGTAATTTCCGCCATTTCAGCCAGTGCATCACGCCGGAAATCTGCGGCGGAATAAGCCTGTGCCGGGTCGAGAATATCAAGTAACCGATGCGGAGCCTGGGCGAGTTCTTCTGCCGTTGGCTTCGCGGTACCGATGTCCATCCCTTGATAGATAAGGGCCGAATCGACGCTTATCAACTCTACCGGCAACGTTTTACGCAAATTAATGGCTAACGCTGTCTTACCTGAGGCCGTCGGCCCCATCAAAAAAATTGCCTGTGGCAGGTTTTGCTTAACTTCAGTCATGTTTCAGGGCGTTCATCGCCAATTGTAAATCAACAGGTTGTAACAAACCGCCAGGTGGTGATTTCACCAGTTGCGGACAAAGACGCTCTACGTCAGCCAGCAGGGCAATTGCCTGTGACTGGTTCCATTGTTCATGAAAGCCGTCCATTTGACGAGCAAACCATTGAGCAATCTGTGTTGCGCTAACCTCTGTCTGTTGCGCCAGGTATCCTGGCAGTTCGTGAATCAAGATTTGTAAATTTTGTTTACGCAAAGGTAAAGGTACCGTGCGAATTGTTATCTGACGCGACTCCGCAACAAATTCGATGCCCATTTCCAGCAACAGTGATTGATTTTTCAGCAAAACATCCTGTTCTTCTTTGGCCACCTTCAACCGAACGGGTATCAACAACGGTTGGGCTCGAGCGCCTTCACTACCCGGCACGAGCTGCGCCATTCTCAACCAGCGCTCAGCTACGCTTAGTGAAAGCAGCATCAATTTGCCTTCGCGTTCCAGCAACGCCAGGTCCGGAGGAAGAACCGTCAGTACGCGGCCAAAACTTTGCGCATGTGCATCTAACGCCTCGAAAACTTCAGGCTCAGCAACACGATTCTCCACCGCAGATGCGGGTGTATTCAGTAACTCGCGGTACAACGCACCTTCTTTCTTCTGAAAACCGGGTGCAGCATGGGGCCACAATGGTGCGACTTTATTCACGCCCCCACCGCTATGCCCAGGGATATTTTCCCCAGAACTACGTGGTGCAACGTCACGATATGCCGCTTCGCGATGTGTCGTTGCCGGAGCAGGGGTCGCAAACTGATTCCGCCCCGATGCAACGCGGTTTTCAGGCTGCCAGCGCGGTTGTGGATCTTCCGCAGTCTCTTCCAACGGTAGACGATTTTCGCTCTGCTGTTGCAAAACGCTTAACACGCCCTGGTAGATAAAATCATGTACCAGGCGCGACTGATGAAAACGGACTTCATGCTTAGCGGGATGCACATTCACATCCACCTGATGCGGATCAATTTCAAGATATAGCACAAATGCGGGTTGTTGCTCGGCCCCAAGCTTATCTTCACAGGCCTGGCGGATCGCATGGTTGATCAGGCGATCGCGCATCATGCGTCCATTCACATAACAGTATTGAATCTCAGCAAGCGCTGACGTGGTGGCAGACGGTTCAGCCACCCAGCCACGCAACGCCAAATCACCATGTTGCCATTCGATGGCCAACGCTTGTTCGAGGAATGCAGTACCGCAGATTGCCCCAAGGCGGCGTTCACGTGGTGCGCCTTCCGCTACAGCACGGTACTGACGTATCACTTTACCGTTATGGGTGAGATTAATTGACACATCGAAGCGCGCCAGCGCAATACGTCTGACTATTTCATCAATGTGGTTGAATTCAGTTTTTTCGGTGCGCATAAATTTGCGCCGGGCAGGCGTGTTGTAGAACAGATCCAACACCTCGAGCGTGGTTCCAACAGGATGTGCGGCAGGTTTAACCGTCACATCTTGTTCGCGTCCTTCGGCATAAGCCTGCCACGCCTCGCTTTGTTCAGCAGTACGCGACGTTAACGTCAGCCGCGCAACTGAACTAATACTCGCCAGCGCTTCACCACGAAAACCAAGGCTAATAATGGCTTCAAGGTCATCAAGTGTAGCGATTTTACTGGTGGCATGACGAGCCAGCGCCAGCGCCAGCTCATCTTTTTTAATCCCGCAGCCATTGTCGCGAATGCGAATGAGCTTGGCACCACCACGTTCGATATCAATATCAATCCGCGTAGCACCCGCATCAAGGCTGTTCTCAACCAGTTCTTTCACCACCGACGCGGGGCGCTCTACCACTTCGCCAGCCGCAATCTGGTTGGCAAGTTGCGGCGGCAAAACCTGAATCGGCATGAAATATCCTTATTGAGTAATCGCGACCTGATCGACACCTGAGCCTGAGCGTGCGGTCTGAGAAGAGTCAGGTGCTGATTGTAGCGGATGCGTCAGGAAATAATCCTTTAACCCTTGATAAATAGCCTGGGCAATTTTTTGCTGATAATCATCGCTATCCAGCAGACGCTCTTCCGAATGGTTACTGATAAACCCGGTTTCCACCAACACAGAAGGAATATCCGGGGAACGTAACACCCCAAGGCTCGCATGCTCCGGACGGCGTTTATGTAACGCGCCTACCCGCTGCATCTGCGCCAGAACTTTGGTTGCCACATCATACCCGACGCGCTGAGAATGGCCGAATTGCAAATCCAGCACCGCCTGGCTGAGATAAGGATCCGCCTGGCTGTTGGCCAGCACATCGCCCGCGCCGCCAAGTAACTCGGATTGTTTTTCGTGTTGCTCAAGCCAGCCTGCCATTTCGCTATTCGCCCGGCGATTTGACAACACCCAGACAGAAGCCCCTGTGGCATCGCGATTTGGTGCGGCATCAGCATGAATCGACACCAGAATATTGGCGTTCTGCTTACGGGCGACATCTGAACGCCCCATCACTGAAATAAAATAGTCGCCATCGCGAGTGAGCACACCTTTAAACATGGAGTCGTCATTAAGCAACTCACGAAGTTTACGGGCGATAGAAATAGTGACGTTTTTCTCTTTGGTACCACCGGGGCCAATCGCGCCAGGATCTTGCCCACCGTGACCGGCATCAATGGCGACGACGATAGTATCGGATTGAGTGGTGGTGCGTTTCGCTCGTGCCGGATGCGTGACGGTATTCGAACTCATGGCACCGGTTACGGTTTGAGAACTAAAAGGATTTTTTGCCGGTTCAGCGGGACGTGTTACTGGCAACACTTCAACACGTTTCGCCACTACTGGTGGCGGTGGAGGTGGCGGCGGCGGTGCATCGGCATTAATGGTAAATACCACCGTATAATTAGCGCCGTGCTGCTGTTTCACCGCTCGTGTTTTACCTGGCTGGGTGAGGTCCACCACCAGACGTAAAGAACCGCTATCTTTAGGTTGCCCGGATCGAATGCTTTTCACCAGATTATTGCCACTGAATAGCAGCGGCAAACCTCTAATAACACCGGTTTGCTTGATATCCAGAGCAACGCTTTTTTTATCATCCTGAGAAAAAGCATATTCAGGGTCGCCAATAAAACTGAAGGTGATCCGCGCCTGCGAATCACCATTTGATACCTGAATATCTGCTAAATTTGCGGCGTTGACCTGTACAGTCAGTACCAGTAAACACACCGCCATCAACCAACTTTTTACGCGAGAGATCATCCCGTCATCCTTGTTATTTGGCCAACCGCGCCAGTAACGACTCACCAGATGAGGAAACTGCTTTCAGACACGCTTCGCGCCCGCAAGCCTGGTAACTTAGGTGGATTTCGACATCCGGTTCTGGAAGCACACCCTGACCTTGTTGCGGCCACTCCACCAGACTGATTGCATCATTGGTGAAATAGTCACGGATTCCCATAAACTCGAGTTCTTCTGGATCGGCAAGACGGTAAAGATCGAAGTGATACACCATCAAATCGCCGAGGGTGTACGGCTCCACCAACGTATAGGTTGGGCTTTTAACGTTCCCTTTATGGCCTAGCGCCTGTATAAAACCACGGCTAAATGTCGTTTTCCCTGCGCCCAGGTCACCATACAGATGAATAACGGTGGCACCTTCGCAGGCTTTAGCCAAACGGGCCCCCAACTCTAATGTCGCAGCTTCATCAGGTAATGCGATTACTCGATTAATCATTTTCTTTGCTATTCAAATCCGGGTTAACAAAAGGGTACAACGTCGTTAATAAGTCGCTCGCTAACATGCCACGCGTGCCGTAGCGATGGGCTAACATGTCAGCAGCAGCACCATGAGCAACACAACCAGCGCAAGCAGCATCATACGGGGTTAACTTCTGTGCCAGCAACGCTCCGATAATTCCGGACAGCACATCCCCCATTCCACCACTGCCCATGCCAGCATTACCCACATCAATCATTGCGCACTCACCACTTTGGCTGGCCACAATCGTACCGGCACCTTTTAAGACCACAATTCCACCATAACGTTTTACCAGGCGGTCCGCGGAAAGTAAGCGGTCACTCTCAATTTGAGATACGGTACAATTTAATAGCCTGGCAGCCTCTCCAGGATGCGGCGTAATCACGCGATTCTGACGTTTATCGGGATTGATTGCCAGAAGGTTAAGCGCATCGGCATCCCACAACATCGGTTTCTGACTGTTCTCTGCTTTTTGTAAGGCGCTTTTGCCCCACTCCTGCTGCCCTAAACCTGGGCCAATGACCACCACATCAGCCCACTCAAGAGATTCATCAAGCGTTTGTGCAGTCAGTTCCTGAACCATTAATTCCGGACGAGCAGTGAGCAATGGTACAACGTTCTCGATACGTGTCAGCACTCTGACTAAACCCGCCCCCGCCCGTAATGCGGCTTCACCCGCCATTCTAATCGCTCCGGCAGTACCGTAATCACCACCAATAACCACCAGCCGCCCGTTAGTGCCTTTGTGCGAAGTAGGTTTCCGTGGCGGTAGCCAGCCGGATAATTGTGCGCTATCCACGCGAGAAATTGGCGCTGTCTGGCCTTGCAACCACTCTTCAAGACCAAGCGCATGAAAATGCAGTTTACCGACCACATCCCGAGCCTTTCCCGTTAGTAAGCCAGGTTTGAGAGCAATAAACGTCAGGGTATGGGAGGCATGTATCACTGCACCTGGTGTCGCCCCAGTTTCTGCAAGCAAGCCTGAAGGAATATCCAGCGCAATGACCGGTGCCGAATACTGATTACATTGTTCGATAAGCTGTACTGCAGCCTCACGCGGCACGCTATTCAGACCGGTTCCCAACACACCATCAATCACAAGGTCGATATCATCGGGCCAGACAGTATCCGCTGCATGAATCACACCCGCGGCATTTAGCCAGGCATCGCGCGCTGTAGCAGCTTCTTCCGGTAAGGCTTTATCGCTTTCTAATGCCAGCAATGTCACGCGGATGCCAGCAGCCTGAGCAAGCCGAGCCACCACGTAACCATCACCGCCGTTATTGCCATGCCCGCATGCAATCAACCAGTGGTGAGTTTGCGGGTACAGTTCACGGGCTAAATTAAACGCCGCCGCTCCCGCTCGTTGCATCAATTCATACAGCGTTAACCCTAAGTCATCCGCCGCCTGCTTTTCAGCGGTGCGCAGCCAGTCTGCTGACCAGACTGAATGTGGTATACTTTTAGCGGTTATTTTTAGGCTCAGGTCCGTCATGTCACAGCCCCTCGATCTCAATCAATTAGCGCAAAATATTAAACAGTGGGGGATCGAACTCGGCTTCCAGCAAGTTGGAATTTCCGATACCGATCTCACCGCCAGCGAGCCTGCGCTCCAGATGTGGCTGGATAAACAATACCACGGTGAGATGGACTGGATGGCTCGTCACGGCATGATGCGTGCCCGGCCTCACGAACTGCTCCCCGGCACTTTGCGTGTGATTAGCGTGCGCATGAACTATCTTCCGGCAAACGCAGCCTTCGCTTCAACGCTCAAAAATCCCAAAATTGGTTATATCAGCCGCTACGCGCTTGGACGTGACTACCACAAACTGCTGCGTAATCGGCTCAAAAAACTGGGTGAAATGATCCAGTCCCACTGTTCCACGCTGAATTTTAGACCTTTTGTGGATTCTGCGCCGATTCTTGAACGCCCGTTGGCAGAAAAAGCCGGTCTGGGTTGGACAGGTAAGCACTCACTTATCCTTAATCAGGAAGCCGGTTCATTCTTTTTCCTCGGCGAGCTGTTGGTCGATATCCCTCTTCCTGTTGATAAAGCTATCGAGGAACAATGTGGGCGCTGTGTGGCTTGCATGACTATTTGTCCAACCGGCGCGATTGTGGAGCCATACACCGTGGATGCCAGGCGCTGCATCTCCTACCTCACCATTGAGCTTGAAGGCGCCATTCCCGAAGAGTTCAGACCATTAATCGGTAACCGCATCTATGGATGTGACGACTGCCAACTGATTTGCCCGTGGAATCGTTTTTCGCAACTCACCACAGAAGACGACTTTAGCCCGCGCCGTGCGTTACATGCACCACCGCTGGTTGAGTTATTCGCCTGGAGTGAAGAGTATTTCCTGCGGGTAACCGAAGGTTCGGCAATTCGGCGCATTGGACATTTGCGCTGGCTGCGAAATATTGCGGTAGCGATGGGTAATGCGCCATGGGATGAAGCGATTCTGGAAGCACTACAACAACGAAAAGGTGAGCACCCACTTCTTGACGAACACATCGACTGGGCGATTGCGCAACAATTAACCAGACGAAGCGCGAATGCAACGGAAGTCCAGTTACCGCAAAAACAGCGTCTGGTTCGAGTCATTGAAAAGGGGTTAAAACGTGATGCGTGAAATGTCCACAGGATGTGAATAAAAATTTGAAAGCCTTGCCCCACAAGCGATGTAAAATCTGCAAGCGATCGAGTTAACATTTTTAAACATTATAAAAATGAATTAAATCAATTAGTTAAACTAAAGATGTAAAAATTAATAAATAATTAGCGATCGAAGGGAATAAAACTAAGCTGTGGATAAGTCTGTTCACAATAGTTTTTGAGGAACGTAAAAACCACCACCGACGCGACTTAGCGTTGTGGATAATTTGTACTGGATATTAGAATTTGGAGCGGGAAACGAGACTCGAACTCGCGACCCCGACCTTGGCAAGGTCGTGCTCTACCAACTGAGCTATTCCCGCTTGGGTGGTGCTGGCTGTAAAAGCCAAATCAAATTTTGGAGCGGGAAACGAGACTCGAACTCGCGACCCCGACCTTGGCAAGGTCGTGCTCTACCAACTGAGCTATTCCCGCTTGGGTGGTGCTGGCTGTAAAAAGCCTAATCAAATTTGGAGCGGGAAACGAGACTCGAACTCGCGACCCCGACCTTGGCAAGGTCGTGCTCTACCAACTGAGCTATTCCCGCTCTGTGTAACGCTGCAAATTCTGCATCGGTACGGGAGGCGCATTATACGAGAAATCGTTTTAGTCGCAAGCCCCTCAAAAGGTTTTTTTCACAAAATTAGTTTGAATGGCGATTTAAACGCCAAAATGATTAATATCTCAGCGATGGAGGAGTTTAGCTCCTCCCACACGCCTGTCAAAGCTTAATAAAATTCTCGCGATAGAATGCTAACTCAGCCACTGACTCACGAATATCGTCCATTGCCTGATGAGTGCCCTGCTTTTTGAAATCAGCCAGAATCTCAGGTTTCCAACGGCGCGCCAGCTCTTTGAGCGTACTGACATCCAGATAACGGTAGTGGAAGTAAGCTTCCAGCTCAGGCATATACTTAAACAGGAAACGACGATCCTGGCCGATACTGTTACCACAGATTGGCGAGCTATTCGCTGGCACCCAAAGCTTTAGGAACTCAAGTGTTGCCAGTTCAGCTGCGCGGTCATCCTGGGTACTCGCTTTGACACGCTCAACCAGGCCACTTCCAGTATGAGTACGCACATTCCAGTCATCCATCAGCGCCAGTTGCTCATCAGACTGATGAACAGCAATGGTTGGTCCTTCAGCGAGGATATTCAAATTGGCATCAGTAACCAGAGTGGCGATTTCAATTATGCGATCCCGCTCGGGGTCCAGGCCGGTCATTTCTAAATCAATCCAAATGAGATTGTTTTCAGTTCCACTCATGCTATTTTCCACCCTTCTTGTGCGTAGCCCACCCTTGTCGATGGGTTAACTCGTATAAAATAGTGTGTATCATAGAGGTTTTGCCCACTACGGGCGACCAGGAGCCAGTAAGATTGAGCAAAAATAAACTCTCCAAAGGACAGCAGCGCCGGGTTTCAGCAAACCACCAGCGTCGGCTTAAACAGACTGTGGAGAAAGCCGATCCCGACGACTCTCAGTTTGGTGAACCGCGCGATGGCCGCGTGATAAGCCGTTTCGGCCAACATGCCGATGTTGAATCTCTCGGTGGTGAAATTCACCGCTGCAATATTCGTCGCACCATCCGTTCGCTGGTGACTGGCGACAACGTGGTCTGGCGTCCAGCTAAAGAAGCGGCTGCCGGTGTCACGATTAAAGGCATTGTAGATGCAGTACATGAGCGCACTACCGTCCTGACGCGCCCTGATTTCTACGACGGCGTAAAACCTATTGCCGCTAATATCGACCAAATCATCGTGGTTTCCGCGATCTTGCCGGAGCTGTCACTGAATATTATTGACCGTTATCTGGTGGCGTGCGAAACGCTCGATGTCGAACCATTGCTGGTACTGAACAAAACCGACCTGCTGGACGAAGCAGGCCTGAAGTTCGTCAATGAACAAATGGATATCTACCGCAAGATTGGTTATCGCGTTCTGTTCGTTTCCAGCCACAAAGTTGAAGGTCTGAAAGAGCTTGAAGAAGCGTTGATTGGCCGCGTCAGTATTTTTGCCGGGCAATCAGGTGTGGGCAAATCCAGCCTGCTGAACAACCTTCTCGGCTTTAAAGAAGTCCAGATTTTGGTTAATGACGTTTCGGACAACTCCGGTTTAGGTCAACACACCACCACCGCTTCACGTCTGTATCACTTCCCGGGCGGCGGTGATGTTATCGACTCCCCAGGCGTGCGTGAGTTTGGTTTGTGGCACTTAGAGCCGGATCAGGTCACTCATGGGTTTACTGAATTCCACGACTATTTAGGTCGTTGCAAATACCGTGACTGCAGCCACACCAACGATCCAGGCTGCGCACTGCGCGAAGCTGTTGAACGTGGGGAAATAGCAGAAACGCGTTTCGATAACTACCACCGCATACTGGAAAGTATGTCCGAGGTAAAATCGCGTAAAACCTTTTCCGATACTGACCGCTGACAATTAAGCTGGGCATCGCTAAAATCGCGCTCCTTTTTGTGTATGCCCGCTTACATGTGTACTTAGCCAGGAGGCTATCTTGTTAGACAATTTTAAACTTTCACTCCAGTACATCCTGCCTAAACTTTGGCTGACACGCCTGGCAGGCTGGGGTGCAAGCAAACGAGCAGGCTGGTTAACCAAACTGGTTATCGATCTGTTCGTCAAATACTACAAAGTCGACATGAAGGAAGCACAGAAGCCGGACACCGCCAGCTACCGCACCTTCAACGAATTCTTCGTTCGCCCACTGCGTGACGATGTTCGCCCAGTGAACACCGACCCTAATGTGCTGGTGATGCCAGCAGATGGCGTAGTCAGCCAGTTAGGCCCAATTGAAGAAGACAAAATCTTGCAGGCAAAAGGCCATAATTACAGCCTCGAAGCCCTGCTCGCCGGTAACTACTTAATGGCAGATTTGTTCCGTAACGGCAGCTTCGTTACGACTTATCTGTCACCACGTGACTACCACCGCGTTCACATGCCTTGTAACGGTATTTTGCGTGAGATGATTTACGTGCCGGGCGACTTGTTCTCTGTGAACCATTTAACCGCGCAAAACGTGCCGAATCTGTTTGCCCGTAACGAACGCGTTATCTGCCTGTTTGATACCGAATTTGGCCCGATGGCCCAAATTCTGGTGGGTGCCACCATTGTTGGCAGCATCGAAACAGTCTGGGCTGGCACCATCACACCACCGCGTGAAGGCGTTATCAAACGCTGGACATGGCCTGCGGGCGAAAGCGAAGGTTCTGTGGCGCTGTTAAAAGGCCAGGAAATGGGTCGCTTTAAACTAGGTTCAACGGTTATTAACTTGTTCGCACCGGGTAAAGTGAACCTGGTTGAACAGCTGCAAAGCCTGTCTGCGACCAAAATTGGTGAGCCGCTGGCAATCTCGACTGAACCGATGAGTGAACCAGAAATTCCGGTAAGCGAAATTCCCGAACCAGAAGTGGCAGCTGAAGCGGACACACCAGAGAACAAACCAGACATCTAATAACGCTATTATCTCCAGCCCTCACCATGAGGGCTGGTTCATAAATAAGGGACTGACGTGCGCCTGATAATCACATTACTGATCGGTTGCTGCCTCAGCCTCGGTGCCTACGCCGCAACGGCCCCCGACGCCAAACAAATCACCCAAGAACTCGAACAAGCCAAATCAGCGAAGGATAAACCAGGCAGTGCTGAAACTGTGGAAGCTCTACAGGCGGCCCTTAATGCGCTTGATGAACGCAAAGTCTCCCTGGAACGAGCCACACAATATCAACAAGTTATAGATAACTTCCCCAAGCTTTCAGACACCTTGCGTCGACAAATCAATAATCAGCACGATGAACCACAAAAAGTGCCTGATGGCCTGTCGACCGATGCGTTAAATCAGGAAATCCTGCAAGTCAGTAGTCAGTTGCTGGATAAAAGCCGTCTTGCGCAGCAAGAGCAGGAACGCACCCGAGAAATCACCGACTCACTCAGCCAGCTCCCGCAGCAGCAAACTGATGCTCGCCGCCAGTTAAACGACGTTGAGCGTCGGATGGGAACCTTGCCAGCTACCAGCACACCATTAACTCAGGCGCAAAACATCGCTTTGCAGGCTGAAGCTTCACGTCTGAAAGCGTTAGTCGATGAACTGGAACTGGCACAATTGTCAGCCAGTAATCGCCAGGAACTCGCTCGCCTGCGGGCCGAGCTGGCCCAAAAACAGAGCGCACAGCTGGATGCTTATCTTCAGGCATTGCGTAACCAACTGAATAACCAGCGCCAGCGTGAAGCAGAACAAGCGCTGGAAAGCACCGAACTGTTGGCCGAAAGCAGCGCCAACCTGCCGCCAGAGATCGTTGCCCAGTTTAATAATAACCGCCAACTATCTCAGGCATTGAACCAACAAGCTCAGCGTATGGATTTAGTGGCCTCGCAGCAACGCCAGGCCTCCAGCCAGACGGTGCAAGTGCGCCAGGCACTCAATACGCTGCGCGAGCAATCACAATGGCTGGGTGTTTCAAACGTCCTCGGCGAAGCGCTGCGTGCTCAAGTAGCCCGTTTGCCTGAAATGCCAAAACCTCAGCAAGTGGATACCGAACTCGGCCAGTTGCGTGTCCAGCGTTTGCATTACGAAGACCTGCTGAGTAAACAACAACAGCTTATGCAAACTCGCCAAACCAATGGTCAGCCGCTCACCAGCGAGCAAAATCGTATTCTTGAAGCGCAACTACGTACCCAGCGCGAACTGCTCAATTCTTTGCTGCAAGGTGGCGATAACCTCATCCTTGAACTGACCAAGCTGAAAGTGGCGAACAGCCAACTGGAAGATGCGCTCAAAGAGGTCAACGTAGCCACACACCGTTACCTGTTCTGGACCTCGGACGTTAGTCCAATAGGATTCGCCTGGCCGGTTGAGTTAGTGCAGGATTTACGCCGTCTGGTTTCGATGGATACCTTCAGCCAACTCGGCAGCGCTACCATGATGATGCTGACCAGCAAGGAAACGCTGTTGCCGCTGTTTGGTGCCTTGATCCTCGTCGGTTTCAGTATTAGTTCGCGCCGCCATTTCACCGCCTTCCTGGACCGCTCAAGCGCCAAAGTCGGTAAAGTGACGCAGGATCATTTCAGCTTAACCTTGCGCACCGTGTTCTGGTCGATTCTGGTGGCGCTCCCGCTGCCGGTGCTATGGGCAACGCTCGGTTTCGGGCTTCAGGCTGCGTGGCCGTATCCCCTCGCAGTGGCAATTGGTGATGGTGTAACCGCCACCGTTCCCTTGCTGTGGGCCGTGATGATTTGTGCCACGTTTGCGCGCCCTAACGGTTTGTTCATCGTGCATTTTGGCTGGCCGCAACAACGTGTGGCCCGCGCGATGCGTTACTACCTGATGAGTATCGGCCTGATCGTGCCACTGATTATGGCATTGATTATGTTTGATAATCTTAGCGATCGTGAATTCTCAGGCTCACTTGGGCGGCTGTGCTTTATTTTGATTTGTGGTGCGTTAGCGCTGGTGACCTTAAGCCTGAAACGTGCGGGTATACCGCTGTATCTGGATAAACAAGGCAATAGCGAAAACATCGCGAACACCGTGCTGTGGAACCTGCTGCTTGCCGCTCCATTAGTGGCAATTCTGGCGGCCGTGGTCGGTTACCTCGCGACCGCACAGGCCTTGCTTGCCAGGCTGGAAACCTCAGTCGCTATCTGGTTCCTGCTGCTGGTGGTCTACCATATCATCCGCCGCTGGATGCTGATTCAGCGTCGCCGCCTGGCGTTTGATCGTGCAAAACATCGCCGTGCTGAAATCCTCGCCCAGCGTGCGCGTGGCGAAGAAGAAACCACTCATAGCCTCAGCGCAGAAAGTTCTGCTGAAACCATCGAAGAACAGGAAATCGATCTGGATACCATCAGTGTGCAGTCACTGCGCCTGGTGCGGTCGATTCTGATGCTGATTGCACTGTTGTCGGTCATTGTATTGTGGTCAGAAATCCATTCCGCCTTTGGCTTCCTTGAGAACATCACCTTGTGGGATGTGACCTCAACCGTACAAGGCGTGGAAAGCCTTGAGCCGATAACGCTTGGTGCGGTGTTGATTGCGATTCTGGTGCTGATTATTACCATGCAGTTGGTGCGTAATTTTCCCGCACTGCTTGAACTCGCGCTGCTACAGCATCTGGATTTAGCCCCTGGTACTGGTTATGCGATTACCACCGTCACCAAATATCTGCTGTTACTGGTGGGGACGTTGGTCGGTTTCTCGATGATTGGTATCGAATGGTCGAAATTGCAGTGGCTGGTCGCCGCCCTCGGTGTGGGTTTAGGTTTTGGTTTACAGGAAATTTTTGCCAACTTTATCTCTGGCCTGATTATCTTGTTCGAAAAGCCGATTCGTATTGGCGATACCGTGACGATCCGCGATCTCACCGGTAGCGTCACCAAGATCAATACCCGTGCCACAACGATCAGCGACTGGGATCGTAAAGAGATCATCGTACCGAACAAGGCGTTTATCACCGAGCAGTTCATCAACTGGTCGCTGTCGGATTCGGTAACGCGTGTGGTGTTAACCGTTCCAGCCCCGTCGGATGCGAACAGCGAAGAAGTGACGAGGGTGCTGTTACAGGCAGCTGAGCGTTGTTCACTGGTGATTGATAACCCAGCGCCAGAAGCATTCCTGGTGGATTTACAGGCGGGTATTCAGATTTTTGAGCTGCGTATTTATGCCGCTGAGATGAACCACCGTATGCCACTACGTCACGAGATTCATCAGTTGATTCTGCAAGGGTTCCGCGAACACGGAATCGAGCTACCGTTCCCACCATTCCAGATGCGTCTGGATACTTTAGGCGGGCAACGTAGCAGTAAAACGCTGACATCTTCGGGGAAAGCAGGCAGGACGCCGGGGAGTTTGTAAGCAAGGTCGCCCTCATCCGAGCCTTCTCCCCCAGGAGAAGGAGAAAACCGGTACCGCCCTGAGGGGGGAGAACACCAGACTATCCCCTCTCCCTCAGGGAGAGGGCCAGGGTGAGGGTGGTTTAAGCGCGATCTACCGGAAACGCCAGCACATCGGCCAGGCTTTCAGCCTTCAGAGCCAACATAATCAAACGATCCACACCTAACGCCACGCCTGAGCAATCTGGCAAACCTGCCTTCAACGCTTCCAACAAATTCACATCAATTGGTTGCTGCGGCAAACCACGAGCGGCACGTTTACGGTTATCCTGTTCGAAGCGCTGTTGCTGTTCGCGCGCATCGGTCAATTCGTGGAAACCATTCGCCAGCTCAATACCTCGGAAGTAAACCTCAAAGCGCTCAGCTACTCGATGGTCTTCGGTGCTGATCTGTGCAAGAGCGGCCTGGCTTGCCGGGAAGTGGTACACAAACGTCGGTTTATCTTTACCAATATGCGGCTCTACACCCATGCTAAAAAGCAGTTGCAGTAAGGTGTCGCGGTCTTCTTCCTGGTCGGCAATGTTGCTTAAATCGAGTTTTCTCGCCACTTCGCGCAGCTGGGTTTTGTCCGCAGAAAGCGGGTCAATTTCCAGGTGGCGTTGGAAAGCCTGCTGATAAGAGAGCGTTTCTGCCGCATCAGTTTCCAGAACCTGTTGCAGTAAATCATCCACTTCATTCATCAGACGATACATATCGTAGCAAGGGCGGTACCACTCCAGCATGGTGAATTCTGGATTATGGTGGCGACCCATTTCTTCGTTACGGAAACTGCGGCACAACTGGAATACCGGGCCAATGCCCGCCGCCAGCAGGCGTTTCATGTGATATTCCGGGCTGGTCATCAGGTACAAATTGACGCCCTGAGCGTGGCCTGGGCCAACAAAACGGGTTTCAAACGGGAACAGGTTAATATCTGTAACCGTTGCCTGGCTCATGCAGGGTGTTTCCACCTCCAGTACACCGCGATCGGCAAAAAAACGCCGAATAACCGCCATGATCGCGGCGCGTTTCAACAGGTTGGGGATGGATGCGCTCGGCTGCCAAGTGGCCGTTTCGCTCATGGTGGAATCTCCGTATACAAACAAGGCGGAGAAGTCTACTCGCAACACTCCAGGGAGACAAATTTTGCCTGGTAAATTTTCATCAGCCTACGAACCGATTTGGCAGTAAAAATTTGAATTTCGTGACCTGACTCATCATCAAAATTAATTAATTACCGATCTGAACAGCAAAAAAATCGAACACGTCAAATTTCCTTAATATGCCTACGGCTATAATCCGCTACCTACAAAGGAGCAGGGATAACCCTTTCGCGTAGCTAGCGCCGTATTGGTGAACTACCTTTGGTTACATTAGCTATACGAAATCACTAAAATCTGGAGGAATGTCGTGCAAACCTTTCAAGCCGATCTCGCCATAATAGGCGCTGGCGGAGCGGGCTTACGAGCAGCCATTGCGGCAGCACAAGCCAATCCACAAGCCAAAATCGCTCTGATCTCCAAAGTCTACCCAATGCGTAGCCACACCGTGGCCGCTGAAGGGGGTTCTGCCGCCGTTGCGCAGGATCACGACAGTTTCGAATACCATTTTAATGACACCGTAGCCGGTGGTGACTGGTTGTGCGAGCAAGATGTGGTCGACTACTTCGTCCATCAATGCCCAACCGAAATGACACAGCTGGAGCAATGGGGTTGCCCATGGAGCCGCCGTCCGGACGGTTCCGTAAACGTGCGTCGCTTCGGTGGCATGAAGATTGAGCGTACCTGGTTTGCCGCGGATAAAACCGGCTTCCATATGCTCCACACCCTGTTCCAGACCTCATTACAGTTCCCGCAGATCCAGCGTTTTGACGAGCATTTCGTGCTCGATATTCTGGTGGACGACGGCGCAGCACGTGGCCTGGTCGCCATGAATATGATGGAAGGCACGCTGGTGCAAATCCGCGCGAATGCCGTGGTAATGGCAACCGGCGGTGCAGGTCGTGTTTACCGCTACAACACCAACGGCGGCATCGTGACCGGTGATGGTATGGGCATGGCGTTAAGCCACGGTGTACCGCTACGCGATATGGAATTCGTGCAATATCACCCAACTGGTCTGCCAGGCTCCGGCATTCTGATGACAGAAGGCTGCCGTGGTGAAGGCGGTATTCTGGTCAACAAAGATGGCTATCGCTATCTGCAAGATTACGGCATGGGACCAGAAACTCCGCTTGGCGAACCACGTAACAAGTACATGGAACTTGGCCCACGCGACAAAGTTTCTCAAGCCTTCTGGCACGAATGGCGCGCAGGCCGCACCGTTCCGACGCCACGTGGCGATGTGGTCTATCTCGACCTGCGTCATCTGGGCGAGAAAAAACTCCTCGAACGCCTGCCGTTTATCTGCGAATTGTCCAAAGCGTATGTTGGCGTCGATCCGGTGAAAGAGCCGATTCCAGTTCGCCCTACCGCGCACTACACCATGGGCGGTATCGAAACGGATAGCCAATGCGAAAGCCGTATCAAAGGGCTGTTTGCCGTCGGCGAATGTTCTTCCGTTGGTCTACATGGTGCAAACCGTCTGGGTTCTAACTCTCTTGCTGAGCTGGTGGTGTTTGGCCGTATGGCGGGCGAAAGTGCCATGAAGCGCGCGAACGAAGCGCAGCCTGCGAATGATGCCGCGCTGAATGCGCAAGCCGCTGATGTCGAAACGCGTCTGAAGAAACTGGTTAATCAGGAAGGCAATGAAAACTGGTCGAAAATCCGCGATGAAATGGGCCTGTCGATGGAAGAAGGCTGCGGTATTTATCGCACCCCAGAGCTGATGCAGAAAACCATCGATAAACTGTCTGAGCTGCAAAAACGCTTCAAACGCGTACGCATCACCGATACCTCCAGCGTGTTTAATACCGATTTGCTCTACACCATCGAGCTGGGCCACGGCCTGAACGTTGCGGAATGTATGGCGCACTCGGCGATGGCGCGTAAAGAGTCTCGCGGTGCACACCAGCGTTTAGACGAAGGTTGTACCGAGCGTGATGACGTTAACTTCCTGAAGCACACTCTCGCTTTCCGTGACGCAGATGGAACCACTCGTCTGGAATACAGTGATGTGAAAATCACCACTTTGCCACCGGCTAAACGCGTCTACGGTGCGGAATCCGAAGCAGCCGACAAGAAGAAGGAGACGTCGAATGGCTGATGTGATGAAGACTCTGAAGATTGAAGTGATGCGCTACAACCCGGAAACGGACAGCGAGCCACACAGTGCTATCTACGAAGTGCCTTATGATGAACAAACCTCGCTGCTTGATGCGCTGGGTTACATCAAAGACAATTTGGCACCAGACCTGACCTACCGCTGGTCGTGCCGTATGGCTATCTGCGGCTCTTGCGGCATGATGGTCAACCGTGTACCGAAACTGGCTTGTAAAACCTTCCTGCGTGAATACACGCAAGGTATGAAGGTTGAAGCGCTGGGGAACTTCCCTATCGAGCGCGATTTAGTCGTCGACATGACTCACTTTATCGAAAGCCTGGAAGCGATTAAGCCTTACATCATCGGCAACACGCGTACGCCAGATCAGGGGCCAAACACCCAAACCCCGGCACAGATGGCGAAATACCATCAGTTCTCCGGCTGCATCAACTGTGGGCTGTGCTATGCAGCTTGCCCACAGTTTGGTTTGAATCCTGAGTTCATTGGCCCGGCGGCCATTACACTTGCTCATCGTTACAACCTGGATAACCGCGACCATGGCAAGAAAGAGCGTATGGCGCAGCTCAACGGCCAGAACGGCGTCTGGAGTTGCACTTTCGTGGGCTACTGCTCCGAAGTGTGCCCGAAACACGTCGATCCGGCAGCTGCCATCCAGCAGGGTAAAGTCGAAAGCTCGAAAGACTTTTTGATTGCCACCCTGAAACCACGCTAAGGAGTGCAAAATGACTACGAAACGTAAGCCATATGTACGGACGATGACTCCGACCTGGTGGCAAAAACTGGGCTTCTACCGTTTCTATATGATTCGCGAAGGAACATCGGTGCCAACCGTGTGGTTCAGTATTCTGCTGATCTGCGGTCTGTTTTCGCTGAAAAGTGGCCCGGAAAGTTGGGCGGGATTTGTCAGTTTTCTGCAAAACCCGATTGTGGTTATCCTCAATCTGATCACCTTAGCGGCGGCTTTACTGCATACCAAAACCTGGTTTGAACTGGCACCGAAGGCCGCCAATATCATCATTAAAGATGAGAAAATGGGGCCAGAGCCGGTGATTAAAGGATTGTGGGCGGTGACCATTGTCGCCACTGTCGTCATTCTGTTTGTTGCACTGTTCTGGTAAGGGGACGTCATGATTAATCCAAATCCAAAACGCTCCGACGAGCCGGTATTCTGGGGTCTGTTTGGCGCAGGCGGCATGTGGGGGGCGATCATCGCTCCGGTAATCGTGTTGCTGGTTGGTATTATGCTGCCGCTGGGTCTGTTCCCGGGCGATGCTTTGGGCTATGAGCGTGTGCTGGCATTTTCGCAAAGCCTGATTGGCCGCCTGTTCATCTTCCTGATGATTGTGCTGCCGTTATGGTGTGGGCTTCACCGTATCCACCACGCGATGCACGACCTGAAAATTCACGTGCCGTCTGGCAAGTGGGTGTTCTACGGTCTTGCTGCCATTCTGACCGTCGTAACCTTTATCGGTGTGATCACTCTCTAATCACATTGATTGTCAACAAGGCCTGCCATTGCGCAGGCCTTTTTATTTGTACCGGCCAGAACTAAAGTGTCGTTTTATGGAGGAATACCAATGATGAACAAAACTCTCAGCTGTGCGCTGCTACTCACGGCCTCTTGCTCGACGTTTGCCGCCCCGAATACGCTGACTGAAAAACAGATTGCCCAGACAGTCGACCGTGTCATCGCACCGCTACTCAAACAGCAGAGTATTCCAGGCATGGCGGTCGCCGTGATTTATCAGGGAAAACCGTATTACTTCACTTATGGCAAAGCTGATATCAGCCAAAATTTACCGGTGACGAAAGAGACATTATTTGAGCTCGGCTCAGTCAGTAAGACCTTTACTGGCGTGCTGGGCGGCGATATCGTCGCGCGCGGTGAAATTAAACTGAGCGATCCGGCAATCAAGTACTGGCCTGAATTAACCGGTAAACAATGGAAAGATATAAACCTGCTGCATCTTGCCACCTATACCGCAGGAGGCTTGCCGTTGCAGGTGCCTGATGACGTCACCAGCCCGGCTTCCCTCCTCCACTTTTACCAGACCTGGCAGCCGCAATGGGCACCGGGGACGACTCGTCTGTATGCCAATTCCAGCATCGGCCTTTTCGGTGCGCTGGCAGTGAAACCGTCAGGATTGAGCTTTGAAGAGGCGATGACCGAACGTGTTTTCCAGCCGTTGAACCTGTCACATACCTGGATAAAAGTGCCCGCCTCTGAAGAAAGAAATTACGCCTGGGGTTACCGTGACGGTAAGGCTGTGCACGTTTCACCAGGCATGCTGGATTCTGAAGCCTATGGTGTGAAATCGACGATTACAGACATGGCGAGCTGGATGCAGGCCAATATGCAGCCTGACCAGGTCGGTGATAAAACACTGCGCCAGGGAATTGAACTCGCGCAATCGCGCTACTGGCGAGTGGGCAACATGTATCAGGGCTTAGGTTGGGAAATGCTCAACTGGCCGGTTGAGGCCAAAACCATCGTTGATGGCAGCGATAACAAAGTGGCGCTCGCCCCACAAAAAGCCGTAGCCATCGACCCGCCAGCACCTGTTGTTAAGGCATCCTGGGTCCACAAAACTGGCTCAACCGGGGGATTTGGTACTTATGTGGCATTTATCCCTGAGCAACAGCTAGGCATTGTGATGCTGGCAAATAAAAGTTATCCCAACCCCGAGCGCGTAAAAGCCGGGTATACCATCCTCGAAGCATTGCAGTAATATATTCAGGCCTGCACCGCAGGCCGATTTATTTCCGTCCACACGCCGCAATTTTTCCCGCCGCAATCTACACTTAGCAAAAAACAAACAAGGATTTTGCTATGCGCATCTGGCCGATTATCACCACCCTTGCAGTTGCGTTTCTTGTTGTCTCCTGTAGTTCCCCTACTCCACCACCAGGCACCACGGTAGTTAATAACTTTGACGCTAAACGGTATCTCGGTAAGTGGTATGAAATTGCCCGCTTCGACCATAAGTTTGAAAGTGGATTGAATCAAGTGACCGCCACTTACAGCACCATGGATGACGGCGGTATTCGGGTGATAAACAGAGGTTTTAACCCAGACAGGCAAATGTGGCAGCAAAGTGTTGGCAAAGCGTATTTTACGGGTGACCCGAGCCGTGCGGCACTGAAAGTCTCGTTCTTTGGGCCGTTTTACGGTGGCTATAACGTGATTGCGATAGATAAAGATTACCGACACGCACTGGTGTGTGGGCCGGATAAAGACTATCTGTGGATATTGTCACGCACGCCAACCATCAGCCCTGAAGTGAAACAGCAAATGCTGAAAATCGCCGCACAACAGGGCTTCCAGGTTGAAAAATTACTGTGGATTAAACAACCCAGTAGTTAATGGGTGCTGAGTTTCAGGCCAATAATCCCGAGAACAATCAACGCCAGGCTCGCGATGCGGGCCAGGCTTGCTGATTCGCCTAACAGTAAAATACCTGTAGTGGCTGCACCCACGGCACCAATTCCCGTCCAGACCGCGTAAGCCGTACCGGTCGGCAGCGTTTTCATTGACCATGACAGCAACGCGACACTTACAACCATTGCCACCACTGTGATAACGCTAGGCCATAAGCGAGTGAACCCGTGGGTATATTTGAGGCCGACAGCCCAGACAACTTCTAATAAACCAGCAATAACAAGAATCAACCAGGCCATAAACAGCTCCAGCAATGGGGCCGTCCCCGGAATCAAGAAGCGCTTATGGGTCGTCCCATAAGGCTGGTGAGGGCGTTATTTTAACAACCCAGCGAGCTTAGAACAGCCAAAAAAACACTTTGTTATCACAAAACCAGTAACGTTTAGTTGCCATGCTGAGTGAGTGCTTGACGCTAAGCCGAGAATTGACTGCTAATTAACCCGCAAATCCGCAATTCATTTCCGATGTTTTCTTCATATTATAATGTTTTCTCGCACATTCAGAAAAGGCTGTAATAGTGAGTCACGCGAACGGTAAGTATGAATAAGATATTGTTAGTGGACCGTTGTCATTATAGTCGACAAGGTTTTAAAAGCTGGCAGAGTCACAATATGGCCTTTTCCATTGCTGAAACGGACAATTTACTTTTAGCTCGTGAAAAAATAATACAGTGGCGACCAAACCTTGTTATTGCTGACTTCACCAGTTTTGCCAGCTCATTACATAATGTCCAGCAACTCTCCTCTATTTATTCAGCTTGCGGCAAGTCAATACGTTTAATGTTGCTGAATAGTATGCGTCACGTGAAAATTGAAGAATATTGCCTGTCGCAAGGCTCACATTCGATATATAGCAAATCTACACCATTACCTGAGCTTTATGCGGCCATTCAAACGCAACTCAGTACCCGGCCACCGTTTCACACTGGGCAGCAGTACACTTCGCCCTTGCTGACACTACGTGAGGAGAGGATATTAAAACTGTGGACCGATGAAGCCAATAATGATTTTATTGCCAGAATGATGGGGATAAGTACCAAGACAGTTTATACCTATAAGCGAAATATCCGCATGAAACTTGGTATTAATAATCGCTTTTCATTGTTTATAGAACAACACCAATAATAAAAATTAACAGCGGTACGGGCTTGATACCGTACCGCCAGCTAATATATTAATTTTGTGCTTTTGTTGCTGCACCAGAAATCGCCTGACCACCATCCTGAATATCTTCACCCATACCTTTAGTCGTATTACACGCAGTCAGTAACGATGAAAGCACTATGAGAGAAAAAAACGCTGCAATAGTTTTCTTAATCATAACCGTATCCTTTTTTGACGATATTGTTTGTGTATAGCAGTTAAAGCATAGTCAAAAAATGGCAGTCTGAGGGAAAAAGCAGGTTTTTAGGAGTGTTGGAAATTACTTGTTTGCTGCACGTTCAATTGAGCCGCCAAGGTGCTTAAGATCTTCACCAAAGCCGCGAGTGGTGTTACAACCGGCGAGAAATGAGGCTAACAACGTGATGAAAAGTAAATGTTTAATCAAACGGTTCATCTTCCCTGCCTTTTGCAAGCAGCGGTGAAGCATGCAATGCCTCACCGCCAACCTTCACGTATTACTTAACGCGAGAAACATATTCGCCAGAGCGAGTGTCAACTTTGATGACTTCGCCAATCTGAACGAACAAAGGTACTTTAACGACAGCACCAGTAGACAGTGTTGCAGGTTTACCGCCGGTACCAGCAGTATCACCTTTCAGACCTGGATCAGTTTCAACGATTTCCAGCTCTACGAAGTTTGGTGGCTGAACAGCGATAGGACGGCCGTTCCACAGGGTCACGATACACTCGGCCTGGTCAAGCATCCATTTAGCGTTATCACCGATAGCCTTCTCATCTGCAGCCAGCTGCTCAAAGGTTTCGTTGTTCATGAAGTGGTAGAACTCACCGTCGTTGTACAGGTAAGTCAGGTTCATATCTACAACGTCTGCGCCTTCAGCGGAGTCGGTAGATTTGAAGGTTTTCTCAACGCGGGTGCCTGTCAGCAGGCGGCGCATTTTAACGCGAGCAAAGGCCTGGCCTTTACCTGGTTTCACGAATTCACTGGATTCGACTGCGTAAGGTTCGCCTTCGAACATGATTTTAAGACCGGCACGAAAATCGTTGCTAGAATAAGTCGCCATAAGGCCCTCTGAAATTGTTAATTGGTAGCTTAGCCAAAAAATGGCACACATTGTAACCCTAAATCCCCCCCGCAGAGAAGATTGGTTAACGCAACTTGCCGATGTTATAACCGATCCTGACGAACTGCTGCATATTTTAGAGCTAGACGCTGACAAAGAGTTGCTGGCGGGACGTGATGCACGTCGACTTTTTGCCTTGCGTGTCCCACGAGCATTTGTCGCTCGCATGGGAAAAGGCAACCCGAACGACCCACTCTTACGCCAGGTGTTAACCGCCAAAGAGGAGTTTATTGCCGCTCCGGGCTTTAGCACCGATCCGCTGGAGGAACAACACAGCGTAGTACCGGGCCTGCTGCACAAATACCGCAACCGTGCGTTGTTGCTGGTAAAAGGCGGTTGTGCGGTCAATTGCCGTTATTGCTTCCGTCGCCATTTCCCCTATTCCGATAACCAGGGAAACAAACGCAACTGGCAGGCGGCTATCGCTTATATCAGCGAGCATCCGGAACTGGACGAGATTATTTTCTCCGGCGGCGACCCGTTGATGGCAAAAGATCACGAGCTGGATTGGTTATTCAGTGAACTGGAAGCAATCCCGCATATTAAGCGCTTACGCATCCACAGCCGCTTGCCGATTGTTATCCCGGCGCGCATCACTGACACGCTGGTCGAACGCATCGCTGGTTCCCGGTTGCAGGTTATTTTGGTTAACCATATCAATCATGCCAATGAGATTGGGGATGAATTTACCGCATCCATGAAGCACCTGTGCCAGGCGGGCGTAACACTGCTTAACCAAAGCGTGCTGTTGCGCGATGTGAACGACAATGCGCAGACACTCGCAGATTTGAGTAATGCGTTGTTCGATTCCGGAGTGATGCCTTATTACCTGCACGTATTGGATAAAGTACAGGGTGCGGCACATTTTATGGTCAGTGACGACCAGGCAAGATTGATTATGCGTGAACTGCTGACGTTGATTTCAGGCTATATGGTGCCGAAACTGGCACGTGAGATTGGCGGTGAGCCGAGCAAAACACCGATAGATTTGCAGTTGCGCCAGAGCTGATCGTTTTCGAGAATTTCGCCCTCACCCTAACCCTCTCCCCGAGGAGAGGGAAATGTACGATTTCTCCCTCGCCCTTTTAGGGAGAGGGTCGGGGTGAGGGTGGTTTCACCCAAAAATCAATTCGGGCACTTATAAACCTGGCCAGTCATGGTGCTGGCAGTCGGAGCGAAGCTCGACAGCAAGTTTTGAGTCGGGCTGCTCACGCCATACAGCACGTTACCGCCCATCGCCGCTGCGTTATTACGCAGAGCATTTGCTGCGCCACGCATAGAACCGCCTTCACCGCCATGCTGCCCGGAAAACCAGTTACTTTGCTCACCGGTTGCGTTTCCTAATAACTGGCATTCGGTGCCTGGCTTATCCTCAACAAAACGGACGCCTTGCCCACCAGCAGAAAGATCGTTGCTAGTGCTACAGCCTGCCAGCAGCAGCGCTGCTACAGCCATTCCTGCTGAAACTTTAATGCGCATGTTGTTCCCCGTTATCAATGCTGTCTTGAAAAGTAGCGGGCCACCATCGCCCGGTGAGATCTTATACCAGACTGTGACCAAAAAGAAAAAACCCTCAGACATTTCTGACTGAGGGTTTTCTTAACACGGTGTTACAAACACATCAGTGTTTGGGCAATTACATCATGCCGCCCATGCCACCCATACCGCCCATACCTGCGCCACCTAAATCAGGGCCGTCAGATTTTGGCATATCGGTAATCATGCACTCAGTGGTAATCATCAGGCCAGCTACAGAGGCTGCGTACTGCAGAGCAGAACGAGTCACTTTAGTTGGATCCAGAATACCCATGTCGATCATGTTGCCGTATTCTTCAGTTGCTGCGTTGTAACCGTAGTTACCGTCACCCGCTTTCACATTGTTAGCAACAACAGATGGCTCTTCGCCGCAGTTCAGAACGATTTGACGCAGTGGGGATTCCATTGCGCGCAGCGCAACTTTGATACCCACGTTCTGGTCTTCGTTCTGGCCACGCAGTTCAGACAGTTTAGACGCTACGCGAATCAGCGCAACACCACCACCGGCAACCACGCCTTCTTCAACCGCAGCACGGGTCGCGTGCAGGGCATCTTCAACGCGTGCTTTCTTCTCTTTCATTTCAACTTCGGTAGCAGCACCGACTTTGATGACTGCAACGCCGCCAGCCAGTTTAGCTACGCGCTCTTGCAGTTTTTCACGGTCGTAATCAGAAGTTGCTTCTTCGATCTGCTGACGAATCTGAGACACACGGCCCTGGATTGCAGCTTCTTCGCCATTACCATCGATGATGGTCGTGGTGTCTTTGTTGATAACGATACGCTTAGCAGTACCCAGATCTTCCAGGGTCGCTTTTTCCAGCTCCATACCGATCTCTTCAGAGATGACGGTACCGCCAGTCAGAGTAGCGATATCTTGCAGCATGGCTTTACGACGGTCGCCGAAACCAGGTGCTTTAACCGCAGCAACTTTCACGATGCCACGCATGGTGTTAACCACCAGAGTCGCCAGCGCTTCGCCTTCAACATCTTCAGCGATGATCAGCAGTGGTTTGCCAGCTTTCGCAACGGCTTCCAGAACTGGCAGCATTTCACGGATGTTGGAGATTTTTTTGTCAGCCAGCAGAATGAACGGGCTTTCCAGTTCGATAGAACCAGTTTCTGGCTTGTTGATGAAGTACGGAGACAGGTAGCCACGGTCGAACTGCATACCTTCTACAACGTCCAGCTCGTCTTGCAGGCCGGTGCCTTCTTCAACGGTGATAACGCCTTCTTTGCCTACTTTCTCCATCGCTTCAGCGATAAGTTGACCCACGGTTTCGTCGGAGTTAGCAGAGATAGTACCAACCTGAGCGATTGCTTTAGAGTCAGAGCAAGGAACAGACAGAGCTTTCAGCTCTTCAACAGCAGCGATAACAGCTTTATCGATACCGCGCTTCAGGTCCATTGGGTTCATGCCTGCAGCAACAGCTTTCAGGCCTTCAGTGATGATGGACTGAGCCAGCACGGTTGCAGTGGTAGTACCGTCGCCTGCCGCGTCGTTCGCTTTAGAGGCAACTTCTTTAACCATCTGTGCACCCATGTTCTCGAACTTGTCTTCCAGTTCGATTTCACGCGCTACAGAAACACCATCTTTAGTGATAGTCGGTGCACCGAAAGATTTATCCAGAACCACGTTACGACCTTTAGGGCCGAGGGTAACTTTCACTGCATCTGCCAGTACGTTAACGCCACGCAGCATTTTCACACGAGCGTCATTACCGAATTTTACGTCTTTAGCTGCCATTCTTAACTTTCCTTAAATTCGTTTATGTTCGTTCAGTTTTTGCGCGGATTACGCTTCAACAATTGCCAGGATGTCGCTTTCTGCCATGATCAACACTTCTTCATTGTCGATCTTCTCAGACTTAACACCGTAGCCATCGTTGAAAATCACGATGTCGCCGACTTTTACGTCCAGCGGTTGCACGTTACCGTTTTCCAGAATGCGGCCTTTACCGACAGCGATGATTTCGCCACGAGTTGATTTACCAGCTGCACTGCCAGTCAGAACGATGCCGCCTGCAGATTTAGATTCAACTTCTTTACGCTTGACGATGACACGGTCATGTAATGGACGAATACTCATGTGATAGCTCTCCTTTGAGAAAGTCTGTATCAGTGTTTGGGTAACGCCGGCCCAAAATGGGTTATCGGCTGGTGACCTGAGAGATGGGGATGCGCCTTCCCCCCTTCAAGGGGGGAAAACAAAAAAATTTTCGATTTTTAACGATTGTGACGATCGTCGTTGTCATGATCGTCGAGCTGTTTTGGTGCATCATCTTTACGTTGATACTCACCATCGAACGTTGAACCACCACCAGCGCCCGCACTAAAACCACCACCTGGAGTGCGTGAGAAACGCAAATGAGGCATCAGCTTCAGCGTGAGGTGTTTCTGTACTGGTGGCAGTAACAGCAATAAACCGAGGAAGTCCGTAAAGAAGCCAGGCAACAGTAACAGCAAACCGGCGATGATCAACGAAACACTTTTAATCATCTCTGCCGCCGGGCTTTCACCCACCGCCATTTTCTGCTGCATCAGCATGAAATTCTTAAAGCCCTGGTTGCGAACCAGTGACATACCTATAACTGAGGTGAATATCACCAGCACCAGTGTCAGGAAAACTCCCATCACATGGGCGACTTGAATAAACAACGAGATCTCTATGTAAACATAGAGGAAAACGGCAATTAACGGTATCCAGCGCACCGTGCACTCCTGTCATTGGGAAAGTCTGTAGCAAGCGCCATCAAGCACTTGCGGGAAATTAGTTGGCTATTTAGCCAGATAAAAGAGATGGCGGCGTCTTAGTCAAAAATCAATCTATCTGCCGTATTATTTTTCTGGAAATTTTCAACAATTGATCGGCATCACATATTAATAATTGTTATGTGAGCTGGTGTTTATTAAGTGATCCAGATTACTGCATTTCTCTATCATCAGCATATCATCACTGCGTGGTGACCGAATATGGACATAATCGTCGGTCTATTCATCGCACGACCAAAGATCCTGTTCGTGCAATGATCAATCAATGGCAGCTTTAATTAAGAAGGTTCACATGTTAAATAACATTCGTATCGAAGAAGATTTGTTGGGTACCAGGGAAGTGCCAGCGGATGCCTATTATGGTGTTCATACTCTGAGAGCGATTGAAAACTTCTACATAAGCAACAGCAAAATCAGTGACATACCTGAATTTGTACGTGGTATGGTAATGGTTAAGAAAGCAGCGGCAATGGCGAACAAGGAGTTGCAAACCATTCCGAAAAGCATCGCGAACACCATTATCCAGGCTTGCGATGAAGTTCTGAATAACGGCAAATGTATGGACCAATTCCCGGTGGACGTTTACCAGGGCGGTGCCGGTACTTCCGTTAACATGAATACCAACGAAGTGCTCGCCAACATTGGGCTTGAGCTGATGGGCCACCAGAAAGGTGAGTACCAGTACCTGAACCCGAACGACCATGTCAACAAATGCCAGTCCACCAACGATGCTTACCCAACCGGTTTCCGCATCGCGGTGTACGCCTCTATTGTGAAACTGATTGATGCAATCAATCAATTAGGCGACGGCTTCCAGAACAAAGCGGTTGAGTTCGAAAACGTCCTGAAAATGGGTCGTACCCAGTTGCAGGATGCCGTGCCGATGACGCTGGGCCAGGAATTCCATGCGTTCAACGTCCTGTTGACTGAAGAAACCCGCAATCTGCTGCGTACTGCAGAATTACTGCTGGAAGTTAACCTTGGTGCGACCGCCATCGGGACTCGTCTGAACACCCCCGAAGGTTACCAGCAACTGGCTGTGCAGAAACTGGCTGAAGTCAGCAACCTGGCCTGTGTTCCGGCTGAAGACTTGATTGAAGCGACGTCTGACTGTGGCGCATACGTGATGGTTCACAGCTCGCTGAAACGCCTGGCAGTGAAATTGTCGAAGATCTGTAATGACCTTCGCCTGCTCTCTTCCGGCCCGCGCTCTGGTCTGAACGAAATCAACCTGCCAGAACTGCAAGCCGGCTCTTCTATTATGCCTGCGAAAGTAAACCCGGTAATTCCAGAAGTGGTTAACCAGGTTTGCTTCAAAGTCATTGGCAACGACATCACCGTCACCATGGCTTCCGAAGCAGGTCAGTTGCAGTTGAACGTGATGGAGCCAGTGATTGGCCAGGCAATGTTCGAATCTATCCACATTCTGACTAACGCTTGCTACAATCTGCTGGAAAAATGCATCAACGGCATTACCGCGAACAAAGAAGTCTGCGAAAGCTACGTCTACAACTCGATTGGTATCGTGACTTATCTGAACCCGTTCATTGGCCACCATAATGGCGATATCGTAGGGAAGATTTGTGCTGAAACTGGCAAGAGCGTGCGTGAAGTCGTGCTGGAGCGCGGGTTACTCACCGAAGCCGAGCTGGATGATATTTTCTCTATTAACAACCTGATGCACCCAGTTTATAAAGCGAAACGTTATACCGATGAAAATGAACAGTAGTCTTAACAGGTGTTAATAAAAGGCACGTCCATTGGACGTGCCTTTTTCATTTGTACGTTCAACAAAAACACAACATATAATTATCAAATAATCAAACACAAGGAAGGCAGTTATGTTTGGAGCAGAACTCGTTATCGTGCTGTTAGCGATATATCTCGGAGCCAGACTCGGCGGCATAGGCATTGGCTTTGCTGGCGGTTTTGGCGTACTGATTTTAACTCTTGTTTTTCAAGTTAAACCTGGTGCGATTCCGTTCGATGTTATCGAAATTATCATGGCAGTTATTGCCGCAATTGCCGCCATGCAGGTGGCCGGGGGAATGGACTATCTGGTCAGCCTTGCAGAAAAACTACTGCGTCGCCATCCTAAATACATCACCTTCCTCGCCCCGTTGGTCACCTGGTTTATGACCATTCTTGCGGGAACAGGCCACACCGCGTTCTCCACGCTGCCGGTGATTACTGAAGTCGCGAAAGAGCAAGGGATTCGCCCATCGCGTCCACTGTCTATCGCGGTTGTCGCTTCGCAAATTGCCATTACCGCCTCGCCGATTTCTGCAGCGGTGGTGTTCTTCTCGGGCATCCTTGAGCCAATGGGCATCAGCTATCTGACACTGCTCGGCATCTGTATTCCTGTGACGCTGGTTGCTGTCATGCTGACAGCGATTGTTTGTAACTTCCTCGGTTGCGAACTGAAAGACGATCCGGTTTACCAGGAACGCCTCGCCAAAGGTGAAGTGAAACTGCGTGGAAGCAGCGTGTTTGTGCTGAAGCCACATGCTAAACGCTCTGTGCTGCTGTTCCTGATCGGCATTGTCGCCGTGATGTTCTACGCCACTGCCATCAGCGATACCGTTGGCCTGATTCAAAACCCAATCCTGCCGCGTAACGAAGCGATTGTGGTGTTCATGCTGACCATCGCCACGCTTATCTGCGTCACCTGTAAAATTGATACTGGCGAAATCCTTAATGCCAGCACCTTCAAATCGGGTATGAGTGCCTGTATCTGTGTGCTGGGTGTGGCATGGCTGGGTGATACCTTCGTCAAAAACCATATTCAGGATATTCAGGCCGTTGCAGGCGACTTACTACAAAGCTATCCGTGGTTGTTAGCGGTAGTGCTGTTCTTCGCCGCCACATTGCTCTACTCCCAGGCGGCGACCACCAAAGCATTGATGCCAGCGGCGCTGATGCTCGGCGTGAGCCCACTGACCGCTATCGCTTCGTTCGCTGCGGTATCTGCGTTGTTCGTCTTGCCGACCTACCCAACCTTGTTGGCGGCGGTGGAAATGGACGACACCGGCTCAACACGAATTGGTAAGTACGTGTTTAACCACGCGTTCCTGGTTCCTGGCGTTATCGCCATTACGTTGTGCGTCATCCTCGGCTTTATCGTCGGTGGTTTGGTTCTGTAAATCTTTCAAAACACGGGTCGTACAGCGGCCCGTTTAACACCTCCCCCCGCTTCACCGTGCTATAGTCAACCGCTGTTTCCCCCGGATACGAGGTTAGCTATGCCGAACACTCAGGCTGTTGTCATCCTTTGTACTGCCCCAGACGAAGCCACCGCTCAGGAACTCGCAGCCCTAATGCTGGCTGAAAAACTAGCGGCCTGCGTCACAATATTGCCCGGTGCCACTTCGTTGTATTACTGGGAGGGAAAAATGGAACAGGAGTATGAGGTGCAGATGTTGCTCAAAAGCGATATCGACCATCAAGAAGCCTTGATCGCGTGTCTCAAATCGCATCACCCATACCAAACCCCTGAATTACTGGTTCTGCCAGTTACCCACGGAGATAGTGATTACCTCTCATGGCTCTACGCATCTTTGCGCTAATCTTTGCGCTATTCAGCACTCACGCTTTTGCAGGTCTGTTCGATAACCAGAGCAAATCCCAATTTGTTCCTGTCGATCAGGCTTTTGCGTTCGATTTTCAGCAGTCTGGAAACCAGCTCAACCTCAACTGGCAGATAAAACCGGGCTACTACCTTTATCGCCAGCAAATTAAACTCAATCCGGCGCAGGCCGAACTCGCCCCGCTGGAGCTGCCAAAAGGCAGCTGGCATGAGGACGAGTTCTACGGTAAGACCGAGATTTACACCCAACAGCTCAATCTGCCCGTTACCGTTCAATCTGCGGCCAAAGGCGCGACTATCAGCGTGACTTATCAGGGCTGTGCCGAAGCGGGCTTTTGTTACCCGCCGGAGACACGTGTGGTGCCGCTGAGTGAAGTGGTTGTATCGGCTGAGGGACGCCCTCACCCTAACCCTCTCCCCCAGGAGAGGGGACAAACCAGTGCCGATTCAGAACCGTCTTCCTCCCTCTCCCCTGCGCCTACCGCGGAACCGCCTTCCTCCCTCTCCCCTGGGGAGAGGGCCGGGGTGAGGGGTACAGACAACACGGACCCCTCCCAACTGCCCTTCTCCGCACTGTGGGCATTCTTAATCGGCATCGGCATCGCCTTCACGCCTTGCGTGCTGCCGATGTACCCGCTGATTTCCGGCATCGTGCTCGGCGGTAAACAGCGTTTATCCACCACCCGCGCGCTGCTGTTGACCTTTGTCTATGTACAAGGAATGGCGCTGACCTACACCGCATTGGGTCTGGTGGTCGCCGCTGCCGGGCTGCAATTCCAGGCCGCACTTCAACATCCTTATGTGCTGATCGGCCTGTCTGCACTGTTTGTGTTGCTCGCCGCGTCGATGTTCGGGTTATTCACCCTGCAACTGCCGTCCTCGCTGCAAACCCGCCTGACGCTAATGAGTAATCGCCAACAAGGGGGTTCCGCAGGTGGCGTATTTGCGATGGGCGCATTAGCCGGATTAATTTGCTCTCCCTGCACCACCGCGCCGCTGAGCGCCATTCTGCTGTACATCGCCCAAAGCGGGAACCTGTGGCTGGGCGGCGGCACGCTGTATCTCTATGCGCTGGGCATGGGCCTGCCGCTGATGCTGATCACTGTTTTTGGCAACCGCCTGCTGCCAAAAAGCGGCCCGTGGATGGAAACAGTCAAAACGGCTTTTGGTTTTGTGATCCTCGCACTACCAGTATTCCTGCTGGAACGCATACTGGGAGAGACATGGGGGATTCGTTTGTGGGGATTACTCGGCGTAGCGTTCTTTAGCTGGGCGTTTATCACCAGCCTGCAAGCCAGCAAATCATGGATGCGTATCGTGCAGATAATCCTGCTCGGTGCGGCGCTGGTCTGTGCTCGCCCGCTGCAAGACTGGGCATTTGGCACCTCCGTCGCAGCAAACCAGGCACATATCAATTTCACAAAGATTACCAACGTTGAACAGCTCGACGCAGCACTCGCCAATGCCAAAGGCCAACCGGTGATGCTCGATTTGTACGCCGACTGGTGTGTGGCCTGCAAAGAATTTGAGAAATACACTTTTAGCGATCCGAAAGTGCAAAAACACCTGGCAAATACTGTTTTATTGCAGGCTGATGTCACTGCCAATAACGCGCAAGATGTCGCCCTGTTAAAGCATTTACAGGTTTTAGGACTGCCAACGATTTTGTTCTTTGATGGACAAGGCCATGAGCAGACTGGCGCACGCGTTACCGGTTTTATGGATGCAGACACCTTTAGTACGCATTTGCAGAATCTGGCGCCGTAAATAACACTACTTATGGGACAAACCGTTGAATGAACGACGGAGGGGAGGAAAATACCGTGCAACGCGAAACAGTATTAGAGCATGCCCTGGGCGTTCTTGAACGTGAGGGGATTGCCAGCACCACACTTGAGATGGTCGCCAATGAAGCAGACTATCCGATAAAAGAAATCAGTAAATTCTGGCCTGACAGTGAAGCGTTGCTCTATGACGCGCTGCGTTATTTGAGCCAGCAAGTTGATGTCTGGCGACGCCAGCTCACGCTTAACGATGAGCTGTCGCTTGAACAAAAATTGCTGAAGCGCTACGAAGCGTTGACTGAATGTGTCAACAAACAGCGCTATCCAGGCTGCCTGTTTATCGCGGCCTGCACCTTCTATCCAGACGCCTCACACCCGATTCACCAGTTAGCGGATCAGCAGAAAAAAGCGGCCTGGGAATTCAGCCATCAACTGCTTACGCAGCTGGAAGTGGATGACCCAACGATGGTAGCTCATCAAATGGAGCTGGTGCTGGAAGGTTGCCTGAGCCGTTTACTGGTGAAACGCAGCCAGGCAGACATCGAAACCGCTCGCCGTCTTGCTGAAGATATTCTGCGCTTTGCGCAATGCCGACAAGGTGGAGCGTTGACCTGATTTAGATATCCTAATCGTCCACTAAACGCATATAATTTCGGCAACATTCACATGTTAAAGGGAATTATATGCGTCATCTGATCTGGCTGGCCTGCGCTGGCCTGTTTTCAACTCAGCTTTTTGCCGCACCGTTAACCGGATTATCTTTCGAACATAAAGACTGGCAAGTTTCCTGCGACAATACCGGCACCTGTCGGGCGGCAGGATACAGCCGCGATTTGGTAAGCGTCTTATTAACGCGGGTTGCCGGTCGCGAAACCAGCGCAAAAGTTGAAGTCACCTTCGCACAACCCACGGCATCATCCGCCACGCTTTTTAAAGATGGTGAACAGAAAGGCGAGTTAACCCCTCTTTCAGACGGAAGTTTTTCCATCCAATTTACCGCCCGGGACGCGTTTTTGACCGCGTTGAGCCAGGACAACACCATAGAATTCGAATCTGGCGGAAAGCGCATCCCGCTCTCATCAGCAGGTTCCAATGCCGTGTTGTTGAAAATGGATGAATTCCAAAAAACCACCAATACTTCCAATGCCATGCTTCATCCCGGCAATGAAAATACCGACAATGTATTACTGGCTAAACCTGCCCCGCTTATCATCAGCCAACCCGTTATCCCGGCTCCAGACGCAGTACCTTTGACTACCACGCAATTACAAAAAATAGCGCCTCAGCTAAAACTCACCCCTGAGATGCAATGCCGTGAAATTGCGGATGAACAAACGCGAACGTATTACCGCATTCCTGTCGATAAGAATCATGCACTGATTAAAACCGAATGCTTTGATAGTTCCCGCTTTGCCTTGTGGCTGACCGACAATACCCTTACCGCTCGCCCAGAATTGATCACCCACGATGCCAGTAAATATGAAAATGGCGAAATAGCCCGGCTCAGTGGTCCAATACAAATATGGGTCTGGAACGGTAAGCAGTTTCTTCTGCGGGATCAATACCGTAGCAGTGGCCACAACGGCGCCTGGACTCTACCTACGTTCGTCAGCAGAGTACGTACCCAACACGACGTAGATACCGACAAAGCCGCGTTACAGCAGCTTTACCAGGCGGTGACCGACCTGAAAAAAACCGATCCTGAATTAACCCTCACTAAACTTGCCAATCAATTCACATTAACCGGCGAAGTCACCAAATTTGAACTTTCCACTGTTGAAGATGCTACACCGTCAAAAACCAAACCCTCAGCAGAGATAAGTGACGACGAATGGCAGGCATTTTTACGCAGCCCCGTCATGGTGGAGTCGGAAGATGGCAGTATTAGCTTCACGCTGCTTGATATGGATGGCGATGGCAAACGAGATCTCATTATCAACAGCTACGTGGGCGGTACGGGATTATATAGTTACACCGGAGTTTTAAAGCGCGGTGAGAATTCGTTCTACAACCCTCGAGCTGACCGTTCAAGTCACGACGGTTTTGGACCCTTTTTCTCAGAAAACGGGCGCGGAGCGAACCAGTGGAGCGAATGGGTGCGCATCAACGGCCAGGTTTACGCTCTCTGGTTCAACGGGCAGTTTGGTGAAGACAATCTTTACTTGTTGCGCCCGTTTAGCGTTGATGACAAAACCCCTGCTGTCACCATCCGCTATCGCTACACACTGGATACCATCAGCTCATCCGAAGAAAATCAACCGAAGACACCTGCGCTAAGTGACAAAGACAAGGCCAGATTATTAAAGTCGCTTGATACCATGCAGGACCATCTTCTGAAGGATATGGCTGCTGACCAGAAAGTCCCACCAATTTGCCCTATTCCACCCGGCACATCAGCTAAAGAAGCGGAAAGTTACCACCGGGGAGTCCCCCTGCACTACGCTTTTGAGAGCGTCGCCTACATCCCAGTCTGGCTGAATGAAAAATGCTATATCGGCACCGTAGCCAGCCATCACGGTAGCTACAATAAAGGCGTCGATGCTGAGATCGCGATCAGTTCCCCAAGAGAAGGTGAAGAGAGCGTTAACGGATATTATATTTCAGGTTTACGCCATGTCACTTCAGTGAAAAGCGGCTGGAAGGCACGAGCAGGCGACAACGGCGTGCTGTGATTTTAAGCAAAAAAATGCCCAAAAAGCAGAGTTTGCCGCAAAGTTAAGCAACCGAACGGTAAAATGTGAAATTTGGTTGACGGGGTATGCAGATTACGGTTTAATGCGCCCCGTTGCCCGGATAGCTCAGTCGGTAGAGCAGGGGATTGAAAATCCCCGTGTCCTTGGTTCGATTCCGAGTCCGGGCACCACTATTCAGAAGAACCCGCCTATGGCGGGTTTTTTGCTTTCTGTGGATTAACCACTGCAAGCGCTGTTCAAAAACCTTGCCAACGTTTTTATCCGATCCCATGACACTACAAAAAAAAACAGCATCAACCATAAACGGCTGATGCTGTGCTGAAACGTTATTTCTTCTTATAGACCACTGCATTTCCATGTATTTTATTATTGGTATTCCCTGATGTCAGCACATAAATATCACCGCCTTTCTCATCAGCCTTTTTTGACAACTCAGCTTTCGCATCAGCAGTACTGGTTTCACCCGAAGTAGAGATATTTCCAACTTCGACATACTGATCTTTCACCTTCTCAAAATCTTTTTGCGACATCATTTCTGCAGCAAATGAACTGAACGTGAATGTACAAGCAACCATGCCTAAAATGATTCTTTTCATCTTTATTTCCTTTGAGTATGTCACTGATAGTCATGAGTAAAAATAATAAAAACAACCAAATTTCTATAAACACATATAGTTTGCATGGATAACTTTATCATGATTCATCACTCACAAGATTGATACATCATTATCGTTTAATGATTATGGGATCTCCGTCATAGCCAGTGAAGATTAGGAAGTTTCATGATTATTTGCCTATTTAAAGAATAGCGATGCCACACCCCCGCTAATCAGGCGCCAATACGTAATATGTACGGTGGATATAAAAGAGGAATTGATTAACAGATGAATTATTTTATAAGGAGTAAATAACTGAGGGTAAATGCTATGTGGAATTATCCTGCCAGTCTTTCCATCACCGGCAGGCTCAGGGTGCATCCACTCACAACACCAATGTCATAAAGCGGCTATTCGGGTCGAGCTGGTAATCGGCAAAGGGTTGGCAATCGACAAAGCCATGCTTGAGATAGAGTTGGTAGCAGGCGGCAAATCCTGGCTGGGTGCCCGTTTCTAAGCTGATACGTTGCAAGCCCCTTTCGCGCGCGACTTGCAAAATATGTACTAAAAACTGATTCGCCACGCCACGCCGCAAAAACTCAGTCGCAGTGCGCATTGATTTCAGCTCACCGTGGCTGCCATCGAGCATTTTCAACGCGCCAATGCCGGCTAGTTGCTCCCCTTCCCACGCCGACCAGAATGTCACGGCGGGGTCACGGAGTTTTTGCACATCCAGCGCATGGCTGCTTTCCGGTGGCGATTGTTCCAGCATGCCGGAAATATGGTAAGCCACTAATGTCTGTACCGCGTGATGGGACAAATCGTCGATTTTAATGGTGAACATGTTTAACCTTCAAAATGTTACTAACATATTTGCAACATCAAAGCGGACTCGCTGACGTTCGTCCAATAACGATTACTTATGACCTCATTTCTTCATCTGCTGGAGCTGTATCTGGTCAGCGAATTTAGCCTGTTCAGCCAGCTCCGGGAATTGCGAGGGGACATAAAAGGTTTCCGGCGCTTTCAGGCCACGCATATCGCTCCCGGTATGAATTTGCAGTTCCCCAAGCTCGCTCAGCGTAGCGCCCGCGACGGTGACAGGCATCACCAGGCGATAAGGTTCCGCCCTTTCAAACGGGACTGGAGTTGGATAGCGGTTCTCACTCAAATCGTAATTACGGTTAAGCACCAAAAACTTATCCGGCACCCGGCGTTTGCTGTTCCACCAACTGCCGTCCACTTCACGAAACTCTCTTTCTGTCTCTGCTTTGGAGACGGCTCCCAACTGCACCAGCGCCTTGTGCAACGCTTTGTCTATTGCGGAGTCGTAGGGGTCAATCGACCCCGCCTGGCCATGCAGAATCACATTAATCGCAAGCCTTGCCCCCAATAGATTGGAGTAGAGATCTTCGGGTGAGAACGCAGATATCTCCTCAGGAAACCCCGGCACAGACTCGAAGCCGTACCACTGGGCAATCTCATGCCATTGCGCGAGCTGAAATGCGAGATGCCCCGCAAGCCACGCAGCAATCGTGTAGCGTTCCGACATCGAGGCCGGTGGAGTAAACGCATGCAGTTGAATGCGCCTGACCCCCAACTCTTCACTGTAGAACAGCCGCCAGTCCTGGCCGAGACGCGAATAAATCTGCGTGAAAAGATAGAAGGTGTTATCGGCGGTATCACGGACGTGGGCGATATCGATAAAACCGCCGTGACGGGTATAAATCAGGCCGCTTTTCTCCTCGCTCAGACCGACGATATTTTTGACTGCCCCTAGTGCACTGTCGTTATAACGATGATTGCCAAGCGTCGCGAGCGTCAGAATATTACCAATCTGGTAGACCGGAATTGGCACACCCACGGCGCGCACTTGCAGGTCATAACCAAACGCACAGCAAGGCCGCAAAGATTCTGGGGCGGTAAGCTCCTGAGCAACAGGCCACACGCGCCGCGCCTGTTCGATGGGTAGAAAATCCGTTGATGCTGCGGCAGCACCTGCACTCACGCAGGCGGCACCGAGCAACAGAGTAAAAATCCAGGCGCGCATTAAAATGCCTCCGCAACTTGAAAATAAAAACCGGTACTTTCTTTGCCAAATCCCAGATCGAGACGGATATTCATGTCTGGCTTAACTTCAAAGCGATAACCCGCGCCAATAGTGGGCAACAGCGGGTTATCTGACAAATTATGCGGGCTATCGCCCAACGCCCCTGCGCCGACCCATAAAACATAGCCGTGTCGCCAGTTGAGTTTTTTGCGGTATTCCACTTGTGTGCTGACCACGTCTTTATCGCGATAACGCCCCTGATAGTAACCGCGCATCCGGTTGTCGTCCCCCGCCTGAGATAAACGATCCCACGGCACATCACCACGGGTGAAGCGTCCCCAAAGATCGAACGCCAGAACATCCTGATCGCTAAGCGGAAGATAATAATTGTATTGCAGTTGCAGAGCGGTGAAGTGCGTGTCCGAGCCGAATGCTGGATCAAAAACGCTGTATTCGGCACTGAAAAACTGACCATGTTGTGGACGAGTGATCACATCGCGCGAATCGTAATTAATGGTCGCCGTCACGCCGGAACTCAGCGTGCTGCCACCCGCGTTGTAACTCGAAAAGTTATCGCCTGGATGCGGATCATCAATGTTGTCGGCTTTGTAGTTCGAAAAATCCCAACCCACGCCGGCATACAAGTTATCCACCACCTGACGCATGATCTGGGGATGGAGGCTGAACGACTGCTGGGTGTATTTCTGCTCGTTACCTTGCGCCGCATCGTAGCCAATCCCCCAAAATCCAGTGGGAATTTTTGCCAGCGATCCGTCGATAAACAACCGCCACTCGTCACCGGTGAAAAACGTGTAGTTTTTCATGCCCAACCCCAGCGCCCCGCTGGTGCTGACAAACCCGGTTAACGATAGCGACGAGTTTTGCGTCACACGGTCATGAGGATCAACTCGGTAAACACCCGCCACCGCCGTCCCGAGGCCAAGCTTCAACTCCGGGGTATAAAACGGCCCTGGCAGCACGCTCCAGTTAATGCCCTTGCTTGGGTCGTATTGATTATCCGCCCCCAACTTACCCAGAAAACCGTCAATCTCTTCGCGCGTCATGGCTTCAGTGGCGGTCGGTATCAACATCAGGCTTAACAACCCCAAAAATAGCGCGCTGCTTGTGTTCATCAGAATCGGTATTCACCTGCCAGGAAGAAGCTATTACGCTCATTAAAACCAATTTCTGTCAGCACATTAAAGTTTTGCGTGATTTCATATTGCGCACCGATCAGCGTGTTCCACGGTGAGGTGAGATGCTGCTTAACATCGAAACGCCCCTGGTTATCCTGGTTCACCGCGCTTATCAGCGGCTGAAGCGAAGCTGGCATATGCAGGTCAGAGAGATTCCCCTTAAACTCTTGCTGCACGTCCTGGTACATCGCCCCAACCCAGATGCTCAAGTGCGACGGCCCGGAAATTTGTGGCATATCAAAACGATAACCAACACGTGGTGAAACCGTCAGCGCCGAAATTTTACCATCCAGAATATCGAAATCGGTACGCGTGTAGTTGGTGTCCACCAGCGTAAACCAGTTTTTATAGCCACCCGCCAGCGTAAAACCCGTTCCGTAAGTCATGCCTTCGAAATCGAGCGTGAAATCAATATTCTGCAAGTCACCGCTTTGATTCAGGCGATGAACCGAAGCAGCGATAAGGCGATCAATCCCGGTATACAGCGACGGATCCGCATCAACCGAAACGTTGGAAACCGATGAACCTTTGGTGTACCCCACCAGCCCGTAAATATTCAGAAACGGGAATACCCACATATCCATGCGCAGGTTTTCACTGTTACTGCGCTCGCGCGTGTGGCCGACATCGATATTAAACATGTCGCTGGGAATAGCATGCTGGCCCAGTTTAAGGCCGGAGAAAGTAATGCTGTCTACATCCACATTCTGGCGGATGTTCATATAACTGAGATTCACGCCAAACGGCAGCGGGATGGAATATCCGCGCGCTCGGGCTTCATCTCCCCAGATAGGAAATGTGCTGCTATCACTGGTCGTGGTGTCCGTGGATGCGCCAAAGGCTGCACCTGATAAAAACAGCAGCGGAAGCGCAAATACCCGGCACTGCTGTATACCTTTTAATTTTGTTTTCATTGCGTTCTCTTTAAATTTTACTTGGTCAGTCAGGCGGCAAAATCCTTCTACAGCCCCGCCCCCACATTGAAATAGACCGCTTGTTCGTTGTCGCTAAACGCCACATCAATCCCAGTATGCAGACCAAATTCGCGGGCGATGAGATAACGGAACCCACCGCCCCAGGCCACTTCCGCGGTATGGAAAAGATCGCCAGCATCGTTGCTGGCACTGCCTGCACCGACAAAACCCTGCAATACCCAGCGCGGCGTCATCTGCCATTCGAGTTGCGTTTGCACGGTCCCGACATAATCCCCTTGATAGCGATATTGCGAGATGCCTCGCAATTTGATGTATGGCCGCGCCATAGGTGGCAAATGGCTGTCATGGTTCGAAAGCGATTGATAATTACCCGCCAGCGCGAGGGTAAAATCACGGCTTAGCGGTTGGAAATATTTGCCATCAAGCGTCAGCATGTCGTATCGGTAATCGCCACCGAGAAAGCTGGAGTAAAACTGGTATTCGCCGGTAACCGACAAGCCATTGCGTGGATAAAAGAAGTTATCCGTCGTGTCATATTCCATCAGCAAGCCAACACCGGAAGTGGTGCTTTGCTCGCCAAGAACACGTTGAAAGGTACGGTCAATAAGCTTGTTATCGGCCGATATTTCCATATTTGCATAGAATTGCGAACCACCAACGAAAAACGGAGTATCTGCAACGCGGAACAGTAATTTTTGCATACCTCCGTACCCTCTTGTTTGGGTACTAATGCCTTTTCCGTTGTCAAAACCTGCGATATCGCCTGAATAAATATCAATATTTACATTGGCATAGCCGAGGGCAACCAGATAACGAATGCCGTCATTGTTCCAGGTGTGGCGATGCCCACCGCCGACAAACCAGGTGCCGTTTTGTGTCGCTCCACCACCGAATGCTGACATCGCTGGCGGGATGGATCGCCCGTCCGGACGGGTATGCCCAGGCTGACCGTCAGCAGAGTCGTGCAGGAAAAGGCCAAATAACCCACCGCCATAACCGACTGCCGGTTCGGTGATCACCACCGGAATCGGCAGAAACCCGTAGCGGTTATCACGCAGGTACTCGCTCATATCGAGCATACCGTCGGTTGGGTCAATTAACCCTGCGGCGTGGGCGTCCGTGGGCTGCCACAACCCGAGCGAGAGCACCGCCGCCAGCGAATACGTGGATTTATTCATAGCAGTTTATCCGGCTGCACGGCGGGTGCCGCAAGCAGGAGGTATACAACGTTGTCCATGCCAGAAGAAACAGCAGCGCCCTGGTCATAACCATCACCTGGTAAAGAGAGAAATTTGTTTTATTTTTCAATTACACGAGAAACCGCACTCTCGCCTAATAACTGATTTGAGCATAGACCAGCATCAAGCATATTCAAGATAAGTGGTGCGAAGTTAAGGGCCTGGAAGCCGCGGATTTCAAGGGTGGCACCGCACTGGAGAGCACGGTATCATTTATTAAACTTATGAAATAAGGCTTATCAATGGATATTAACCACAGCACGGGCGAAAGTGTCATCACCAGCACCAAAGGCTACATGTGGTTTTTATCACTGAATATTATCTTCTGCGCCTGGTTGCTGTTACGTGGTATTCATCGCAGCGATCTCGATACCCTGCCGCTTCCGTTGCAAATACTTTGCGGTTGTATCATCGCGTTAGCCGCAATAAACCTGATGATTACGCTAAAAATAAAGAAGAATATTAACGACGGTTTTTACCACTACGCCCTGCCCTTTGTGGTGCTGACCTTTGGTTTATTGTGGTCCGTTTTGTTGTATAACTTCACCCAGTTTTACCAAAACCCGCTTGTCACACTGATGATGGCCGTATCATTGTTATTACCCGCAACCATCACCTTCTTTATTTCTGGCCGCTTATTGTTACTGTTCTCCGCCCCGTTAGTTTTGTGTTTGCTGTATGTCGAATTCTTCTTTCAGCGTAAATTCAGCATCGCACAATTCGTCGGTGCGTTGATCATGCTGCTAGTTATCTATTCTGCACGCTACATTTTGCTGGAGTGGTATCAGCGCGTGCAGCGCAGCGAATATGAAAAAAATATCCTGATCAAAAAACTGGTTCAGCAAGCGCACTACGATGCCTTAACCGGTTTGTATAACCGTCTGAGCCTGGCGCGTTACTTTGAAGAGCACGTCAGCACGCTCGCGCAGAGCAAGAAAAAGCTGTTTATGATAGTGCTGGATATTGATTTCTTTAAACAATACAACGATATATATGGGCATGTGGCTGGCGATAAATGCCTGATCAATGTGTCACGCTGCATCGAACAATCCCTGCGCAAAGAGACCGACAGCGCCTTTCGTTTTGGCGGCGAGGAGTTTGTGGTGTTAACTGTCTGCAACGATATTTCCCAGGCGAAAAACATCAGCCAGCGAATCCAGCAGAATATTGCCCATGCCCATATACTGCATAAAGGTTCTGGGGTTTCGGCGGTACTGACTGTCAGCCAGGGAATTGCGCAATGGCGCGAAGGAATGGCACTGGAAATGTTAGTTGAACAAGCCGACCAGCAGCTTTACAAGGCGAAGAAAAACGGCAGGAATCGTGTCTGTTACTAGAAATGAGTTAACGAATAAAACGCCAGAAACGAAAAAACCCGCCGAAGCGGGTTTTTAAATTCTTTAGAGCTTAGTTAACGCTAACCTTACAGGCTAGTTACGTTACCAGCTGCTGGGCCTTTAGCGCCGTTCTCGATGGTGAAGGAAACTTTCTGGCCTTCATCAAGAGATTTGTAACCTTCGTTCTGGATTGCAGAGAAGTGAACGAACAGGTCTTTAGAACCGTCGTCTGGAGTGATGAAGCCGAAACCTTTATCAGCGTTGAACCATTTTACCAGACCAGTCATTTTGTTAGACATGTGTATTACCTTTTGGATTAAGTGTGCCTTACGGCGATTTGGTATGCTTTACAGATTTTATGAAGCGGTAGAAGAGCACACGACAAAGGGTATCCAGGGATGACTCTTGAAGGACTGCTTTACTAAGTTGCTTTAAAGGTCTGTACGTCAAACCGATGGGGCGTATTAACTCATGCTTAGGCGATGAATGACAAGGATTATTTTAGCCGTCCACAGCTCTGGAGCTAAAACACCCCTGTTTTAGCGCTTCGCTTAACAGGGGCACAATGCGAAGCTAATCCATTGTTAATAATCTATTTTCGCCACTCTGCGCAGCGCTTGAGGCGTGACTTCTGGCAGGCCAAAAAATTCCATATAAGCCGGAATCATCTCAAACAACATATCGGTACCAGGTTGAATCTGGCAGTCTCTTTGCATTGCGGCACTCAAAAATGGGGTGATTTCACTTTTCATCACCACTTCGCCAACAAAACTCCCCGGTGTTATCGCGTCCAGGTCGATGGGCAATTCATCACCTGGATTCATGCCCAGCGGTGTTGCGTTGACGACGATGGAAAACGCCTGCGGGTTGCGCAACCCCGTTAGTACCGTGAGCGCCGGATAATGCCGACGCAGACGAGACGCCAGTTCTTCACTGCTTGCCTGGCGGGTATCAAACAACGCCAGCTTATCAACGCCCGCCGCCGCCAGCGACGCCGCGATAGCCGAACCGACGCCACCACTGCCCACCACCAACGCGCTGGCGCCTTTAACCTGAATCCCTTTGCGCAACACACCGCGCACAAAACCGTCGCCATCAAACATATCGCCGCGCAGGCTGCCATCTGGTTCGCGACGAATAGCATTACAGGCTCCGGCGATTTGTGCCGTCGGACTCAGGCTGTGGACTAACTCGCAGGTCGAGACTTTGTGCGGCATCGTCACCAGCGCCCCAACAATATTGGTCAGGCTGAATAAAGAAGGAATCAGTTGCGCATAATCACCAGGCTTTACCCCCATCGGCACCACTTTGATATCAATGCCTTGTTCTTCAAACCACGGGTTGTAAATCATCGGCGCTTTGAAGGTGGTAGTTGGGTAGCCCAAATGGGCGATTAAACGGGTGTTGCCACTAATTTCCATGATTAATCCGCCAGCTCAATACGTTTGATATCGCCAAGAATAAAGACATAGGCAAACACGCCCAGCAGTGCCGCCCCGCCGATATACACCAGCGCGTAGAAGAAGTTACCGGTAGCTGCAACGATAAAACCAACGATTAACGGCGTGATAATCGACGCAAGGTTTGAGCAAAAGTTAAATAAGCCACCCGTCAGCCCCGCAAGGTTCTTCGGTGCCATATCGGAAATCAGCGTCCAGCCAAGTCCCACCATGCCTTGCCCGAAGAACGCCACCGACATCACCGTAATCACCAGCGCGTCAGTCGGCATCCAGTTCGCCGAAATAATCAGGCTCGCCATCAGCAGGCCAGCAATAATCGGCAGTTTGCGGGCAATGTTCACCGAACCGGTGCGTTTCAGAATTTGGTCAGAAACCCAGCCACCAAACATCACGCCTACTGCCGCAGCGAGGAACGGCATAATCGCGAAGAAGCCCACTTTCAGCCACGGCATATGACGCTCGGTAGCAAGATAAGTCGGGAACCAGGTCAGGAAGAACACTAAGGTGGTATTCCCGGCAAACTGGCCAATCCCCGCGCCAAGGATCTGGCGGCATTTCACCAGCCTTGCGACGTCCGCCCAGCTAAAATTCATCTTCGGCTCAGGTTCAGCCTCTTTGTCATCATGGCCGATGTATTCCAGTTCAAGCGAGTTAGCGGTTTTTGACTCATGCGGCTCGTGATAAAAACGCCACCACACCAGCACAAACAAAATCCCGACCACGCCCACCGTAATAAACAGCGCACGCCAGCCGAAGGTTTCCATAATAAAGAACAACAGCGGAGCAAACGCGGCCAGACCGATATATTCACCAACGGTATACACCGCCGTAGCGCGGGCGCGTTCATGCTGCGGGAACCATTTGCCGACCACCCGGCTGTTGACCGGGAAACACGGCGCTTCACTGATCCCAAGGCCTAAGCGGCAGAGCAACAGCGTTTTCAGCCCGACCGTCAAACCGTGGAATAAAGTAAATGCCGACCAGAAGAACAGTGCCAGCGCGTAAGTGACTTTGTTGCCGAAGCGATCAAGGAAGATGCCGCCGGGGATCTGCATGGCCGCATAAGTCCAGGCAAACGCCGAGAAGACAATCCCCATGGTGGCCGCACCGATGCCGAGATCGGCACTCAGTTGCGGTGCCGCAATACCCAGAACGGTGCGGTCCAGGTAGTTAATCATGGTTCCAATAGCCAAAAGGGTCAGAATCACCATTCGGGTACGGGTTCGTTTTACAACACCAGTTTTCTGGGCGGCGATGTCGCCCTGGCCATAACTCGCCATGGTTGCTTCCTCTATTATTTTATAGGTTACAGGTGTTTTATTGAACCTTAAGGTTCATTTATTGTTATCAATCGAATGACTGCATCTGCATTGCCGCCAGGCGAACAGCCGCGTTAGTGGCACCATATTGTTGATAATCCCCGCGCCGCTCAACCAATTCAAAGAAGAAACGATCCGGGCGGAACGGTGGCGTATAGGCGTGCAAAAATTCCTGCTGGCGTGTATCACGCTCGTAAAGAATATCGAGGCGCTCAAGTCCTTGTAATAACGCGTTGTTTGCGCCGTAACGCGCCAGTAAATCGTCATAATAGTTGGCCGGGATCGTCAGCAATTTCAGCCCTTGCGATTGCAGGCTTTCCACTGTCGCCGGTAAATCATCGCAGGAAAATGCCGCATGTTGCAGGCCGGCTCCCTGATAACTCGCCACTGAACGGGCGATTTGCGTATCGAGGCTGTGCGACATATTCAGCGGCAGGCGAATCGAATGACACGGGCTGTGCATCACCTGGCTTCTGACCAGGCCATACGGGTCCGGTACGCTAAGCTCGTTATCCAGCTCGAAACCAAATACCGCACGGAAGAACATAATCCAGTTATCGCGGCTACCTTCCACCAGGCCTAATGCCAGATGATCAATGCCGCGCAATACGCCAGTATTCACTGAATCAGACAGCGTGAAATCGGTCTGATAAATATCGTTTTCGCCCTGCTCTGGCGCTTCTATTAAATAAATCAGGCTACCGTCTGGCGCGCAAATCGCTGCCAGTGCACGCTCGTCCGGGCCGTGTTCTTCGTGCCAGATCGGGTAACCATAATCTTGTGCGCGTTGCAGCACATTCGCCGCCCCTTTCACCCGCCACGCCATGGCACACAACGACACGCCGTGGCGACGATGAAACTCGTCCGCCCAACTGTGCGCCTGATGGTTGATAATCACGTTCACCCCACCGTTGCGCCACAGCGAAACATCTTTTGAACGATGGGTCCCGGTCTGCGCGAAACCTAGCGGTTGCAGAGCTTCGCCAAGTGCTGTGGCATCTTGCGCGTCAGTGGCGAACTCTAAAAATTCAATCCCCTGGTAGCTGGCTTGCGGCGCGCTATGGAACAGTGGTGCATCACTTTGCGGGTTGCCATTCCAGGTTTGTTCTTCCAGCCATAGCAGCGAACGATAGCCATCCTTCGCCGTTGGCGCGTTCGGCGTGGCGCGGAAGTTGTCATTGAAAATCTCCAGCGACCACGGGCCGCGGTAGCCTTTTTCGGTCAGCAAACGGGTAAATTCCACCACCGGCAATTCACCCTGCCCTGGGAAGCAGCGGAAATGACGGCTCCACTCCAGCACATCCATTTTCATCAGCGGGGCGTCGGCCAGTTGCAGGAAGGTGATTTTATCAAGCGGAATATCGTCGAGATTAATCAACTGGTCGCCGAGCGACAGCACATGGAAACTGTCCAGTACCAGCCCCAACGCTGGGCTGTTGACCTGTTTTACCCGCTCCCACGCCTGGCGGTAACGGTTTACATGGGTGCCCCACGCCAATGCTTCGTAGCCGACGATAATTTCATTTTGTTGTGCAAGTTCAGCAAGATGCGCTAAATCGCTGACTTGTAAATCAAGGCTCGGCGAGCAATCTGGAGCCACATTGCTGCACAGCAACATGGTGTTGCAGCCCAGCTCGTGCATCAGAGCAAATTTACGCCGCGCACGTTCCAGGTTGCTGGCAAACTGTGGGCGAGAGGCTCCTTCAAAATCGCGGAACGGCTGAAACAGCGTGATAGTCAGCCCCAAATCTGCGGCCATTTTGCGCACATCCGCAGGTGAACCGGGGTAGTAAAGCAGGTCATTTTCAAAGATTTCGACGCCGTCAAAACCAGCAGCCGATATTGCGGCCAGTTTTTCAGGCAACGTGCCAGAGATAGATACGGTTGCAATTGAACGCTGCATGATGGCTCCTGGTCGCTCGGGGTAATTGGGCTAATGTTGTATCATTTGGTTCATATTGCAAATTTATAGTTAATTTATTGTTACCCCAGATCACACCTACGGAAGTAAAAAAAAATAGCGGGCGATTACCGAACAAAACAAAGTGGAGTTACACTTTTCAGTCACTCCCTGGCAACCCAAAGGCAGACACAACATGTCAGATAATCAATATCAGCCACCGAAAGTATGGACGTGGAATAAAAGCGACAGCGGCACCTTTGCAAACATCAATCGCCCGATTGCCGGCCCAACACACGAACGCACTCTGCCCATCGGCAAGCATCCATTGCAGCTCTATTCTCTTGGCACACCGAACGGGCAGAAGATCACTATTCTGCTGGAAGAACTGCTGGCGGCAGGTGTCAGCGCGGCCGAATACGACGCACATTTGATTCGCATCGGTGAAGGGGATCAGTTCTCCAGCGGCTTTGTGGATGTGAACCCGAACTCGAAAATCCCGGCGCTAATGGACCATTCGGTCACCCCGCCGATTCGCGTGTTTGAGTCCGGCTCAATCTTGCTGTATCTGGCGGAGAAGTTCGGTCTTTTCCTGCCAAAAGAGCTGGCGGCACGCACCGAAACCCTGAACTGGCTGTTCTGGCTGCAAGGTTCCGCTCCGTATCTTGGCGGTGGATTCGGCCACTTCTATCATTACGCGCCAGTGAAAATTGAGTACGCCATCAACCGCTTTGCCATGGAAACCAAGCGCCAGTTAGATGTGTTGGACCGCCAACTGGCGACACATCGTTTCATTGCGGGCGATGAGTATACGATTGCGGATATTGCGATATGGCCGTGGTACGGTAGCCTGGCAAAAGGTGGGTTATATGAGTCTGCTGAATTCCTCGACATCAGCTCATACAAAAACTTTGTCCGTTGGGCCGATGAAGTGGCGAATCGCCCGGCAGTGAAACGTGGGCGTATTGTGAACCGCACGTTCGGAGAGCCGTCGCAGCAGCTGCATGAACGCCACGACGCCTCTGACTTTGATTTGCGTACTGAAGACAAACTGGTTAAATAACATCCAGATGGCAGGTTGCAACGGTGGCCTGCCTTTTTTATCGTTCAAATTTAAACAAACTTAATATAGTTTCCGGATAACCGTGCAGGTAAGTTGCCGTCTGAGTTAAATAGTAAGCAACCTGCAAGGAAATATCGTGTTCAAGAAATCCCTGTTTTTATTCGCTTTCGTTTTAGCCGGTTGTGCTCAACCAGGCGATGATAAGGTTGAAGCGTTAAATACTCTCGACTTCCACGCCACCCCGTCACCTTCCGCCCCGGCGAATAGTAACCCTGCGGAATTAGAAAGCCTGCACAAAACCAATCAGCAAGCTATCGCTAGCCTGACGGCTGAAATTAAATCGGCACGAGTGGATGAGCTGAAAAGTGGTGATGTATTTGATAATCGGGATGGTATTGATAACGTGTTTCAGGCGCTGACACGGCTCGAGGAGTTTGGTGAGCTGAACAATATCTATCTGAAAGATAATAATAAGAATGGCTTAGTACAAATTGGTAAGGTATTAAAACCGCTTACCGAGAAAGACTCCTGAGAACATACCTGGTCTGACATTTCTGTCATTAATGGTGGATGACGCTTACGCTTATCCACCCTACAAAATCCAAGTCTGGCATTTCTGCATTAATGGTGGATGACGCTAACGCTTATCCACCCTACAAAATCCCAATCTGGCATTTCTGCATTATGGTGGATGACGCTTACGCTTATCCACCCTACAAAATCCCAATCTGGCATTTCTGCATTAATGGTGGATGACGCTTACGCTTATCCACCCTACAAAATCCTAATCTGGCAGTTCTGCATTATGGTGGATGACGCTTACGCTTATCCACCCTACAAAATCCCAATCTGACATTTCTGCGTTAATGGTGGATGACGCTTACGCTTATCCACCCTACAAAATCCCAATCTGGCATTTCTGCGTTAATGGTGGATGACGCTTACACTTATCCACCCTACAAAATCCCAATCTGGCATTTCTGCATTAATGGTGGATGACGCTTACGCCTATCCACCCTACAAAAGCCAAGTCTGGCATTTCTGCATTAATGGTGGATAACGCTTACGCTTATCCACCCTACAAAATCCCAATCTGGCGTAGGTCGGATAAGCGCTAGCGTCATCCGACATATTCAACGTCAATCAGTAGAGTTGTTTCTCAATCAGCATCTGCTGCAACTGCTGCTTTTGTTCAGTGGTCAGCACGCGGCTAACATTAAACAGATATTTCGCACGCTGGTAACGTACCTGGCCTTGAATATCGCCAATCGCGGTCAGCTGTTTCTTCGCCGCAGTGTCATCCCACACGCCGGTATGGAACATATCAACAATCGCATCCTGAGTTAAAGCATCAGTATTAATCTTACTGATCTCTTTTTGTGCATCTTCGCGCAGTGCCTTCACCGTCTTCATTTGTTCTGGTGTCAGCTTTAATTGCTGTGCCAGGTTATCCTGCGGCAGTGTTTCGGTTGAGTTGGATGCAGAAGCCACACCAGAAAAAGCCAGAACGGTTGCCATCATGGCAATTTTAAACATATTCTTCATTCGATACCCTTAAGAACAATAAGCATTAATACAAATAGTACAGTTCTATTATTAACGCAGCTCGAAGG